>JALZVT010000139.1 GCA_023300545.1 Pseudomonadales bacterium | reverse complement strand
ATCTGGCGCTTGCGGTTGCCTTCGGTTGGTCTTTATCCAGAGGCTCTGCGGAGACGCGGTTTCAACCTGTTAGCGGACACGCCAGATTGGTCTGCTTTCGGCAGGAATCGGCCAACAAGGGACATCCAGAGACGGGCCGCGAGTTCTAGTTCACCCGATGTTCGCATCTTGGCACTCATCAAAACGGTGGTTTTTCAGGCCTGACAGCTGCCTTAAGACTAGATAAACCTCAGGAACTGAAAACGTCTGCGTCCCAAACTCGGATTCTTCAGTTGAGAATCTCGCGGTGACTTTTTCATTGTTGTCATGCCATTTATAGGCGATTTCGATTATGTCCATTTGGCCGTGATATGGATAGCCGGCTTCCCCAAATTGCTTGAAGACTTTGGGGCTACGCCACTTCAATCGAATAATTTGTCTCACATTTGCTTCTAAAGTATCACGCTCCGATTTGTCTAGTTTGGAACAGTGCTTCGAGCGTTGTTGGCCTGATTCTGTTTGTTGAAATGTTTCGAGGACTACCGCATTCCCAATCACCATGTACCTCTTCTCTAGCCCAACAGCATTACCAGGATGCGAGATTGAATACTCGATGCTCACTAAATCGACACTCGAAGCGGGATCGTAGAATCCAGCTGTGCACACAATCGTACCAAGGAATATCCCCGCAGCTTGCCCAAGTCGTTTCATCTAGCTTGCCTCCTAGTGATGATGAGAATACTCCAAACTTTTAATGGCCGCTGTGGGCACAAAGCACGCTATCGCGAGACCCGGAGTTACGTCCGCTTTGGCTGAGATGTAGAGTAGATCACGATGCATGGTCCAGCTTTGGGCAATCAATGTTGGACCGAGTCTAGGAAATCTCCGATTAGGCTAAGCTACTGTTCCTTGGCTAAGCGCATTGTTCGCTTTGGGCGCAAACTCCTTAGTTGAGATCTACTCCACTAACCCGCGGTTTGCAGTCGCACGGGAAGACCCTGGCACTCAGCAACGTCACCCGAAAAAAACCCAACGACCTGATCGGCCCAGCCATACTTTGCTCGCCGCAAGCGGTGGTACAAGTCATGGGAATCTCCGTCAGTAGTGCCGAGGTAGTTCGCCGTTCCATCGCCGCGAATCAGTTGGAGTTGTGGCGAATCAGCCAGCTGCTTCATCCAGAAGGAATCTGCATCGCCGTGTTCTATCAATGAGCTATACCCGTCGTCAACAATCCAAATCCTGACACTGCTCGTCTCGCCGCTCGGTGTTGATCTGTCAAGAGTGACGACCTCGCCCCCCAATTCCGAAGCGCCATAGATCACAGCAATCAAGACCAGAGGGGCGCTGACTACTATTACTACGAGCCAATAAATTACTTTCACAATTGTCAGTTTCTGAGTTTCACGGGGAGTGACCAGGCGATATGCGCTTCAAACATTGCCAGTGATCGGGGTCGGCTATCATGGTCGGCTTGCAAGGTGATGTCTTCGAATTCATCGAACAGGGCAGTCGCACTTCGCACGATGGCATCGCGCGTTAAGGCGTACAGCGATCGCGGACGATCTTCTGGTTCGGCAGGGTGCTTTGAAGGCAAACCCATGCCAAGACTGAGTCCGGTCGCAAGGCCGTCAGCACGAAACTGACCGCGTGCTTCGCGGTGGCAAATATCAGACCGGTTAGCCAGAAATTCATTGGGGCAATCGAACTGTTGAGGATCGCGGTTGGCGGCCAAGGCGCTTAGGCGAATAAGCGCACCTTCCGGAAGTAACCGGCCAAAACGTTCTACTTCATGACGGGCGTAGCAATGCACCGTTGGCACCGGTGGTGCGTGACGCAAGGTTTCGAGACAGGCAATTTTAAAGCCCTGGTTGTTGCTGCGGGCGGTGCTGCGTGCGTTGTCATCTGCAAGCAGTGCCTGACACAGATTGGCCAGGCCGCCGTGCAGGGTACGAGCCTCGAAACCGAGTACGGTGGCCAGCAAATCTTCAGGTGTCGCTGCAGGGCAGGCGGTGCGCAGTGAATAGGTTATGGGCAGCTTGTCGGTTGCTGTGTTGCTGACACCCGCACTTGATGGATTGACGTTGCTGAGTTGAGCGATGAGCTCTTCTATCGCCGCTGTGCCGCGTTCGGCAACCTCGACTTGCCAGCTATCTGCGCGCTGTATATGCCATAGGGTGGTTGAGAACCAATCGCGTTGTTGTTCGGGTATGTCCAGCGCGAGTCGTTGTAATTCTGTGGTGATGTACAGGGTGTAGTCGATAGTGACATCTGGCTTGTCTGAGCTCCGCAGGTTTTTTAGGGCGTCACTGATAATGTTTGGCAAGGCGTTGTCGATTAGGTTTGCCCAAACCGTATGTGCCGGAATGCTCGCGCTGGTATCGCTCGCCTGGGTAAGTCCGCAGTTTTCTGCACGCGTTGGTACGCGGAAATTGGCGCGGTCAGCAAACACCGAAGTCACGTCTTCGAACCGAGTAAGCCAATAAGCATTGCCTAGCCAGTCGCGGTAGCACGGATAGTGCTCGCGCAGAATGGCGAGATTGTCGAAGGGGCTAACCAATTGGTCATCGCGAATCAGTGCAATAGGTTTAATCTTTTCGGTCGATTGGCCGACGCGCTCGCGCTGATGCACCTCATAGGTCCGGTAGGCCGAGTTCTGTGTGGAGCGGCGGGTTATTGCGACGCCGTTGCTCGGTAGCGGCTGGTCTGCGGGTTTACGAGCCATCAGCAAATGTCAGCCAAAGCTCGCGAATGCTGCTAATACCGATGTCGCGCGGCTCGCCTGAGATGCTGTCGCGCTGCATCTTGTCGAGATCAAGTGCAACGTCTGGCATGGCGGCAAGCAGTGCTTTTGAACCTTCCACGGCTTCTTGTTGAGAAATCCAGGCGCCTGGACAGAGGTGGGGGCCCACGCCGAAAGCCATGTGCGAGCAACGTCCTTCTTTGGCGTAGCCGCTACGCAGTATTTTTCCGCTGTAGAGATCGTCGCGAAAAATGTTGAAGGCTTCTGGCTCGGAGAAAATGCGCTCGTCGTGGTTGGCTGAGAAGTCGACCATGTTTATCAGTGACCCTGCGGGTATGTCTACGCCGTGCAAACTAAGGTCATGGGTATTGTGTCTGGGCTGACCACCGATGGGCGTGGAGTGCCGCAGGGTTTCGTGAAAGGCCTGATCCCACAGGGAATCATCGTTTTTGAGGGCTGCGAACTGTTCCGGGTGAGTGAGTAGTAAATACCACAGGTGCATGATGGCACCGCGAGTTGTTTCGCCGCCACCGCCTACAACCAGTGCAATGTTTGAGGTGATTTCCTCAGTAGACAGATAATCACCGTCAACCTTGGTTTCACACAGTTTGGTGATAATGTCTTTGCTGATTGGATTGCCGTCGTCATCGTGTAGCCAGGTGGGCGTCACCCGACGTTCGGCCACGAGTTGGCCGACATAGTCTTCCAGATGCTGGCGTGCTTCTACACCTTGTTTGTGGGTGGCCGAACCGCCAAGCCCCGACATCATGGAGTTGTACCAGTAATAGAAATCGCCGCGGGCTTCCGGTGGAAACCCCAATACTTCGCAGACAACGCGAATCGGAAACTCGTTGGCAAAGGCGGCGCCGAGTTCGATGGTTGTTCGGCCATCGCTGCCGGGCGCAGACTCAATCGACCAGTTATCGATCATTTCCCGGGCCAGTCGTTTGATAGAGGGGACGCGGTGGGTGAGTGACTTACCCACCAGATGTTGGCCGTACAGGTTTCTGCGACGTCGGTGTTCAACGCCCGAGAGTTCGAGCTGAGTGTTACCGAGCACACCGCTCGACGATCCTTTGGGTATGGTGTTGAAACCCGCGTCGTCAAAGTAGCATTCGGTAATGTCGGCAAAGCGGGTGACGTAATAGGCGTTGTGCAGTTTGTCGTGGTAAACCGGGTGATGGTCACGCAGCAAGCGATAGTAAGGGTAGGGGTTGCGGGCGAACTCTGAGCTGTCGAATATTTGTGGGTCGAATAGTGGTGTGCCGTCGGCTGCCTGGCCCATGTCTGCCGCCTCGCCTAGCGGCAAGGGTGCGAACTTGCTGGTCGCTCCGACGTTGAGCAACGCCTGATCGCGCAAAGCCTCTGGTGATTCGGTCATTAGCTTGGTCTCCCTGGTTCCCCTTCAGGTGTTTAAACACTAACGGAAGGCTTGGGGGTTATGCAAAAAATTGCCTGCAATTTTTTCGGCTTTCGTTATTGTAACGGCATGACCTATGTAATTACCGAAGCCTGTATCGACGTGATGGATCAGTCCTGCGTTGAAGTTTGTCCGGTTGACTGCATTATCGCTGCCGATCACGACCGGATGTGTTTTGTGCACCCGCTCGATTGCATTGATTGCGCAGCCTGTGAATCAGCGTGCCCGGTGGGGGCGATCTTTGTGGAGAGCGAGGTGCCGAGGGAATCAGCGGAGTTTACTGGGCTGAACGCGCAGTATTTTTCGGAGCCTGAGACAGTTCGGGCGCGGGTGGATGCGTTGGCGGAGTAAGTTGGTTGGGAACGCAGGGGTCAGAATGAATTCCGACCCCTGCTTTGTTGCCATCCGCTAGATGTTAACGATCATCTTGCCGGTGTTAGCGCCGGTAAACAGACCCTTAAACGCTTCGCCGGCTTTGTCGATACCGTCGAAAGTGGTTTCACGGTACTTGATCTCACCGGAGGTTACCCAGCCCGTCATCTCGCGGCGGAAGTCAGCCCGCATGTGGTCGTAATGCGACACGATAAAACCGCGCAAAGTGAGCCCAAGGCCAATCGCCATGGCGAGGTTGTTGGGGCCCGGGCGTGGCTCGGTGTCATTGTATTGGGCGATGGCGCCACACAGTGCGACACGGCCAAACTGGCGCATGCACATCAGGGCTGCTTGCAGATGTTCTGCACCAACGTTGTCAAAGTAAACGTCTAGACCTTTGGGTGCGCCTTCGCGCAGCTGTGCGACCAAATCAGCGTTGTGGTAATCAAAGCCGTAGTCAAAGCCGAGTTCGTCGGTAAGCAGAGCCACTTTCTCTGGGTTGCCCGCACTGCCGAGGACATGGCAGCCTTTTAGTTTGGCGATCTGTCCAACAATCGAGCCCACCGCGCCGGCCGCGCCGGAAACAAATACGGTTTCGCCGTCTTTGAGTTCAGCCGCACCCAGAAGACCCACATAAGCGGTCATTCCTGGCATACCCAGCACGCCGAGGTAGGCGGATGCTGGCGCGTCGAGTTTGGCGCCAAGGTTGGTGATGCCCGCTGCGTCTTCCGTGTACGCCTCGCGCCAGCCGTACATACTCTCGACATGATCCCCGACCTTGAAATCAGCGTGTTCTGACGCTTCAACAACGCCGATGCAGCCGCCGGTGAGGGTTTCACCAATCTGGAATGGGGGAACATAAGACTTGCGGTCGACCATGCGGCCGCGCATATAGGGGTCAACGCTCATGCACAGGTTGCGTACCTGGATCTGGCCCGCTGTCGGGGCAGCAACAGCCGCCTCAATAACCTGAAAGTCGTCATTGTTGGGCATGCCTACCGGGCGTTTGGCGAGTTGGACGTCTCTGGAGGTGGTTGTGGTCATGCAAAAGCTTCCTATGCATTGGTTAAATTAAAAGGCGGTGGTTAAATTGCAGGCCGGGATTGTGGACCATGCCGGGGGGCTCCTACAATGCGCTACCGGTTTTGGAGTATTTTGAGTTGAGCGCAAACGCGACAACCACGGCAACCCCGCAATCACCAGCAGCCAAGCTGTTGCAGATTCTGGCGCTGGAACGTATCGATCTTGACCTGTTTATTGGCCAGAACGAGGGGCGTGGCACGGCAAGGTTGTTTGGTGGTCAGGTGCTCTCTCAAGCGTTACGAGCGGCGACAAGCACGGTGGACGACGACCGGACGCCACACTCATTGCATGGCTACTTTCTGCGGCCAGGCAACCCCGATCGGCCGGTGCTCTACGAAGTTGATCGCATCCGTGATGGACGTAGTTTCACTACCCGCCGCGTGGTTGCTATTCAGGATGGCAAAGCGATTTTGAATATGAGTGTGTCGCTGCAAGTCAGTGAGACGGGCATGACGCACGCGCAGGCGATGCCCAATGTGCCGCCGCCTGAGGAGCTCACGGATGACCTCGAGCGAGCCAGAGCCGAACCCGCAGACAACCCAAGGCTTGGGCCTATGGCGGTCCGCGAGCGAGCGTTTGAAATGCGCAGTGTCATTGCGCCCTGGGAGGCTGGCGAACGTTTTTTCAGCCCCGTTTGGATGCGCTTTCGGGGGGAAGCTGACCTGAATGACAGTGCGTTGCAGCATGCGCTGCTTACCTACGCGTCTGATGTTGGCCTGGTCTCTACCGCGACGCTACCCCACATCGATAGCACCCCGCGAAACTCGCTGATGATGGCGAGCCTGGATCACGCCCTGTGGGTGCACCGAAAGCCACAGCTTAACGACTGGTTCCTGTTCGCAAAGCGCACCAGCACCGCGTCTGGTGCGCGGGGCCTGTCCCACGCTGAGTTTTACACTCGCGATGGTGAATTGATTGCGTCAGTGTCTCAGGAAGGCCTGATGCGGCCGTATAAAGACAAGGCCTGATCAGAAATAGCCTAGGCTGACGAGCTCGAAGCTCAGCTCGTTCAATGAGGTAATGCCCTGCAGCAGGCTCCCAGCTTCAGCGGGTAGCCGCAGGTGCGTCGCATCAACTCTGGTCTCGTTCCAGGTGGGGTCGAGGGAGTGCCAATGGCCGTCGAGCAGCACTTCGTTCCAGGCGTGCAGTGCAAATGCGGGTGCGCGTTCTTCGGTGTAGGCGAGACCAATAACGGTGCGGGCTGGAATGCCGATGGCGCGACTCAACGTGGTGAACAGTTCAGCGTATTCGTTGCAGTCGCCGCGCTGGTTCCGCATCACATCGAGTACGTTTTGCATGGTGCTGTGGTGATCGTAGTCAATGTAGTTGTGCACAAACTCCACCAGCTGATTCGCCTGTTCGGCAGCGCTAGTCAGTGGATTAACCGCACTCGCGGCGAGGTCGCGAACACTCTTGAGGTTTACCGGGTAGCTGAGTTCTTCACGTAAATAGCGTGAGCGCTCGTCGTTGAGCTCGGGGCGCAGGCGGTTTGCGCGCGAGCGGATTAACGTGGTGCCGTTGTTTTGACTTCTATTCTCCCAGTGTTGGGTTAGCTGGGTATTGCCAAGTACGCGCAAGGTGATACGTTCGAGCGCCTGATGGTTGTCGATTGGTTGGTTGATTGCGATTTGGTAAGTGCTGGAATGGAACACCGGCTCGGGTGTGATGGGCAGCAGAGCAGGGTCGACGGCTTCTATCTCGAATGTGCCTGCCATGCTGAAACGCACGGGTCTGAAATTGTTGTCGAGCAGCAACCGTGTCGCCTCGATAGGAGACGACTTGGTGACCTCATAACCGGTGTTGGTCGCTTTTCGCAGTGTCCAGACATCTCGACGCAGGCCCAGGCGCCCGAAGTCGAGCGAATAAAAGGTTGTTTCGACGCCGGGTTGCGCCTGTGGTAGCCATTGTTCCACCGCCAGGTAGTCGTTGAGCGGGTGCTGCCAGTCGAATAACTGGCTTTCAGAATCGCTGCCGCGACCAATCTGTGCCTGATAGGCGCCGGCACGGGTTCGTTGCAAGTCGATGTGGCTGGTTGTCGCGGCGGTAATGTCCTCCTGGCTGGCAAACAACAGCTCATAAGGGGGACGGCCTGCAAACAGCTTTTCTTCGGTCACCCTTACAGGCTGGCCCTGGGCCAGCTGGAACAGCAACTGTGAGGTGTAACGGTAGTCTCCCGTCAGAGTTTGGGTTGCCGTTTGTTGCAACTGCCCAACCGGCAGATCTTTCAGTCGGACTGCGTAGCTGCGCTCGCCGAGCCCCTTGGCCGCGACCGCCAGCAGCGGCGCGCGTAGCGGGGCGCTGAGCACGCTGACGAGTAGCGCCAGAATGAGGGCTGTGGATGCAAAAACGAGACGGGTGGACATGGCCTATCTTACTGTTTCCGGCCCGGTGCGTGTACACTCGCGACCCATGGAAAAGAACGATTTTATTCGCAACCGTATCCGCGAGGACGTTGCCCAAGGAACCCTAGAACAGGGCGTTATCACCCGCTTTCCGCCGGAGCCGAACGGCTACCTGCACATCGGCCACGCGAAGAGCATCTGCCTTAACTTTGGGGTGGCAAATGAGTTTGGTGGCAAGACGTTTCTGCGCTTTGATGACACCAATCCGCTCAAGGAAGACGATGAGTTTGTTGATGCTATTCAGGATGACGTGCGCTGGCTCGGTTTTGAGTGGGACGATCGTCTGACCTACGCATCAGACTACTTTCAACAGCTGTTCGACTTTGCCGTGCAGTTAATCAAAGACGGCAAAGCTTACGTCTGCAGTCAAACACCAGATGAGATGCGCGTTGGTCGTGGAACGCTAACCGAGCCGGGCGTGAACTCGCCCTATCGTGGCCGCAGCGTGGAGGAGAATCTGGTCTTGTTCGAAGGTATGCGGGCGGGTGAGTTTGCCGATGGCGAACACGTGTTGCGCGCGCGCATTGATATGAGCTCACCGAACATCAACCTGCGCGATCCGGTGTTTTACCGTATTCGTAACATCCACCATCAGCGTACCGGCGACACCTGGTGCATTTATCCGATGTACGACTACACGCACTGTGTGTGTGATGCGCTGGAACAGATTTCACATTCGCTGTGCACGCTTGAATTTGCCGATCATCGGCCGCTCTACAACTGGGTGCTCGAGAATATCAATTCGAACTACCATCCGCCGCAGATTGAGTTTTCGCGGTTAGGTCTCGAATACACGGTGATGAGCAAACGCTTTCTTGCTCAGTTGGTTGCAGACGGTGTCGTCTCTGGTTGGGACGACCCACGCATGCCAACGATTGCAGGTCTACGTCGGCGCGGCATTCCAGCCTCTGCAATTCGCGATTTTTGCGATCGTATTGGTGTGACCAAACAGGACAACACCGTCGAAATGGGCTTGCTCGATTTTTGCGTGCGTACCCAGCTTGAGCCTGCGGCGCCTAGAGGCATGGCTGTACTTGAGCCGCTTAAAGTGACCTTGACTAATTATCCTGACCAGGGTGGTGAAGAGGCTGGCGAATGGGTCGATGGAGTGTGGCATCAGCAAAACGATGAGCTGGGTACGCGCAAGCTGCATTTTGGGCCAACCCTATATATTGAGCGCAGTGACTTCGAAGAAGTGCCGCCGAAGAAATACAAACGGCTTTCCCCCGGTGAAATGGTGCGATTGCGTTACGGCTACATCATTCGCTGTGATGAAGTGATCAAAAATGCAGCGGGCGAAGTTGTTGAGCTACGGTGCTTTTACGCGCCTGATTCGAAGAGCGGCAGCGATACCAGCGGTTTGAAACCCAAAGGTGTTGTGCACTGGGTATCGGCCAGCGAAGGGATTCCGGCGTTGGTGCGCGAGTATGGTTATCTGTTCACCGTCGCGCAGCCTGACAAGAACGACATGGCCGCTACGCTGAATGCTGATTCGATGGTAGAACACACTGCGTTTGTGGAGCCTGCAGTTGTTGCGAGCGATGCAGCACGATTTCAGTTTGAACGTCAGGGTTATTATTATCGTGACCCTCTGGGTTTGTCTGCCGATGTGCAGGACGACACGCCGGTGTTTAATCGGATTGTCACGTTGCGCGACAGTTACAAGCCGACCCAGGGGTAGCTCGATTTGGCCGCGGAGAGATATCGCGATGTTGATGAGCCCGTTGAAGAGCGGGTAAAAGATCTGATCGGGCGAATGACCACAGACGAAAAACTCGCGCAGCTGGGCAGCGTAGAAATTAGCACGTTGCGTTTTCCAGAGGCAGGGTTCAACACCGAGGTTGCTGCAGAGTCACTGGCCGAAGGGATTGGCAGTATCAGTTGCCCGTCTGCGAAGAATCTGGCGGCGACCCATTCAGCAGAGTCGGTCAGCGGGTCCATGACTCCGGTTGATCGAGCGACTTTCACTAACGAATTGCAACACTGGCTGTTGCACAACACGCGGCTGGGTATTCCGGCTCTTGTGCACGCCCGTGCCGATCAGTCGTCTTGTTTTATCGGCGCTACGCATTTTCCTCAGGCTATCGGCTTAGCCGCGACCTTTGCACCGGCACAGGTGCGGGCAATGGCGCGGGAGCAGCGCGCTCAGTTGCGTGCCACAGGCGCGCGCTTGGCGCTTGCTACCTCATTGAATATTGCGCGGGACGCTCGCTGGGCTGATTTGCAACACACCTTTGGCGAAGACCCGTATCTGGCAGGTCGTATGGCTGTAGCGCATGTGCGGGGTTTGCAAGGGGATGCCTTGCGCGACGGCGTCGCGGCAACAGGCAAACATTTTGTTGGAGCCGGTCTTGGTAAAGGCGGCCGAGCCAACGCGCCCGTACACATCGGCCGACGTCAGCTGCGGGAAGTGTTTGCTGAACCCTTTTCTGCCGCGATTCGAGACGCTGACCTCGCCTGCGTGATGGCGGCTAGTAATTCTGTTGATGGTCTACCAGCCAGTGCGTCGCATCTGCTGTTGACCGGATTGTTGCGAGAAGAGTTGGGGTTCGACGGTGTGGTTGTTGCCAATGACAACGCTATCAACAGACTCGTCTCTCATCATCAGGTGGCGGCAGACAAAGGGCAGGCAGCTAACCGGGCTCTGAGCGCGGGCCTAGATGTAGAGTTGCCTGCTACCGATTGTTTTGGCCCTGCATTGCGCGATCAAATTGAGTCGGGCGCGCTAGACCTCTCGGTTATCAATCGCGCCGTTCGTCGAGTGTTGCGGTTAAAGTTTCGGTTAGGGCTGTTTGAAGAGCCTTTGGTTGACGCTGCGCGTGCTGGTGTGAGTTTTGGTACTGCACCCCAGCGTGACATGGCCCGACGGCTTGCGGCTGAATCGATGGTGCTATTGCAAAATAATGATGGATTGCTGCCGCTGTCGCCTGCTGGTCGAATTTCGGTGATCGGTCCAGCGGCGGACGATCACGGTGTGCTGCTTGGTGCGAGTGCTGAGGTCGAGCGCGACGCAGGTGCTGGGGCATTGGTGACACCAAAAACCGGAATAGAGAATCGCGCGGGGGCAACAGCCGTTGTGCGTTATGCGGCGGGTTGCAGTCAGAGTGAACAGCGATCAGATTTGCTGATGCAGGCCGTCGAGTTGGCTGCTGACAGTGACGTGGTGGTGCTTTGTTTAGGCGGTAATTCAGATGCGGATGCCGACACGGGGCTCCTAGAGCTGCCCCTGAACCAGCAACAATTGTTGCAGGCCATTGTCGCGACCGGTACGCGAATTGTCGGCGTTTTGCTTGGAAGTAGGGGGCACTCCATGGTGCCGGCTTGCACCGGGTTGGATGCATTGATGTTGGCTTGGGCGCCTGGCGAAGAGGGCGGTTCTGCACTCGCAGATTTGTTGTTTGGCGACCTAAGCCCCAGCGGCCGATTGCCCATTAGCTTGCCGCGTCATGCGGGGCAGTTGCCGCTCTACTACAACCATAAAGCGGGCGGTGGTGGAGAGCCCCTGTTTGCATTTGGTCATGGCCGCTCCTATACACAGTTTGATTATGGGCAATTGCAGTGCCCGGAAAGCGTGGATACCCACGGCGTTCTGCGTATCGCCTTTGAGCTTACCAATGCAGGCTTGGTTGATGCTGACGAAGTGGTACAGATTTACAGCCACGACCAGGTTGCAAGTGTGGTTCGGCCAGTGCGTCAGCTTATTGGTTTCAACCGCGTGTCTGTTCCTGCCGGCGAAACAGTGACCTGTAAGTTTAGAGTGGATGTCTCGCAGTTTGGGTATTTTGACGAGACGATGAAGTTTGCTGTGGAGCCTGGTGATGTTGAGCTAATTATCGCAGGCGGCAGCGACGCTATAGGACTTGCTGCCATTGTGCGTCTGACCGGTGATCGTCGAGTGCTTAGCCAGCGACAGATTGTCGCTACCCAGGCAACGGCGCCTTGAGCTTGCCGACACACAATGACGTGTTGGCAGCGCAGGCCCGACTGGGTACTGATGTCCATCGTACGCCGGTGCTCACAAGTACTGCACTTGACGCAGTCGCAGGTTGCTCGGTGTTTTTTAAATGCGAAAACATGCAGCGCACCGGCTCATTCAAAATTCGCGGAGCATTACACGCTGCTCGTTGTTATCTGGCAGACAACACAGGCTCGACCAGTGGTCCGCTGGTGACGCATTCTTCCGGTAATCACGGTGCAGCGCTGGCGCTTGCCGGTCGAGAATGCGGTCTTGATGTTGTTGTGGTTATTCCCGAAAACGCGCCACAAATCAAAAAGGCGAACATTGCTCGCTACGGAGCGGAATTGGTGTTTTGCGGCCCGACCATTGCAGATCGGGAAGCAGCTGTAGCGAACGAACTCAAAAAAGGCGGTCATTTGGTGCCGCCCTACAACGATAACCGAGTGATTGCCGGGCAGGGCACGCTGGCGCTCGAAACGATGTCGCAGGTTGCGAATCTGGATGAGCTTTGGCTGCCTGTTGGTGGCGGTGGTATGGCGAGTGGCTGTGTTTTGGCCGTAGGCGAGCAAATGCGAGTCAGAGGCGCTGAACCAGAGCTTGCTGACGACGCCTGGGAGTCGTTAACTACAGGCATTCTGGTTGGGCCAAGGCCACCGGTCACCGTTGCTGATGGGTTGCGTGGCGCACTCGGCGACATTACGTTTGCGGTGTTGCACAACTACGCTCTTACGATCGAGCGAGTCAGTGAGGCGCAGATTATTGCGGCCCAACAACTTTTGATGGAGTGTCTGAAATTGGTCGTGGAGCCGTCTGGCGCCGTATCTTTTGCTGCTTTGTTGGCAGCAAAAGACCGCGGCGAGGTGTCTTCACACCAGCGTGTTGCGCTGGTGATCAGCGGCGGCAACATGGACCTGCGTCTTGCTAGTTGACCGTGCGGATGATCTCGTTTGAAAGATCACTTTCGTTGCCCGACAAATCATACGCGGTCATTGCCAAATAGTAGGTACCAGGTTCAACCGGCAACTCCAAATTGGTCTGATTCGCGTTCTGCACCGCACGACTCTGAGTGTAGCGACCTGACTCCGTTCCGTAGTACAGGTTGTAACCCGCGAGATCTGTCACTTGTGTGCCATTGGTGTTTTGCACCGGTGCATTCCACGCAAGTGATGTGCTTTCAACCGATATGGTGACCATAGCCACCGCGGTGCCTGAGGCGCCATTGCACATGATCGAGTAGGTCATATCGCCCGATTCGTTGTGTTGCAAGTCGAGCTCCCCGCTCGTTGCAATCCCGCCTTCCCAGGCGCCCGATGCGGTGCATGAATCAACGTTTTCTGTGCTCCAAACCAAGCGCGTGCCGCCGGAATTCAGATCACTATCGGTTGTTGCGATCAGTGTAACCAGCGGGTCCCCGCCAACGCTAGGCGATTGTCCCGGTGTGGTGTTTTCCACGGGGTTAGCAACGACGTTGTCGCGGTTTGCGAGATCGATACTATCGAGGTCGCTGCGCACTGGTGTGTTGTCGTTGCTGCCAGCCACCGGCGGGCTTACTTCGGAAACAAGTGTCGTTTGCGGCAAGCTGTCGCCGCGAAAAGACCGTGAGTCTAGATCGACTGGTCCGGCACTCGCAGAGCTCTGATTTGCTGCTGCAGAAGACGTCCCCGACGTCTCTTCACCACAGGCAGTTAAAGCAAGCGCAAGTGCAACCGTTCCGCACCCTTTTAGGGCGTGAGTTAGATAAGGCATAATTTTTCTCTCCGACGGGCGTCCCGAGCCCAGGAAGTAACTCAGGTGTCCCGACCTGAGCGAGATAAACTTTAGCTAGGTCTTCCCAATTCGCCTGTTACTTACGTCGCAAAACTATGGAGAGATGTAAGGATTTGCATGGTGATCTGCCGCGCGTGTCACAGTTGCTACGTCGACTCGCGCGGTTTAGGTGTAAACCGGCTGTTAACAGCCTGTAAACAATTGGTGAGTTAAGGCCGATAGCTGTGGGCAAAGTGTCCCGGTCGCAGGCTGCGGCGAGCGAGCTGTGCCCAGCGACACAGATGCGTGCGGGTTTCGCGGGGCCGAATTATGTCTTCGATTTCGAAAAATTCGGCCGAGCGATATGGTGAACGCAGCTTGTTCAGGCGCTCCTTAATGGCAGCCAGATGAGCTTCCGGGTTTGCCGCCTCTGCGAGTTCTGCCTTATAGGCAACCTCTATTCCTCCTTCTATAGGTAGCGACCCCCAGTCGCCGGAGGGCCAAGACATGCGCATGCTGGTAGCGCCGGGTTTGTTGTTGGCGGCCCCTGCGACACCAAACGCCTTGCGAATAACCACGCAGCAGAAGGGGGTGCTGAGCTGGCCGAGCGCGGCCAGAGCTTGGGAGCCGATTCGAATGGTGCCCTCGTGCTCTGAGCGTTTGCCAATGAGGAAGCCGGGGCAGTCTTCAAGGTGTACAACTGGCAGGTGAAATGTGCTGGCCAAGTCCAATAGGCGGATCAGCTTTCTGCAAGCGTCGGCGGTCCAGGCACCGCCATAGATACGTGGGTTTTCTGCAAATATGGCGACGGGTACGCCATCAAGTCGAGCCAGGCCCGTAATGATGGACTTGCCCCAGTTCTGGCCGATCTCAAAAAAGCTATCAACGTCGACGATGCTCTCGATGATCGGGTGCATGCGATACACCTTGCGCGGATCCTTCGGGATCATACTGTCTAGGGCTGGATCAACCCGATCTTTGTCATCGCCGGTATCGAGTATCGGTGGTAACTCCTCTACACAGCCAGGCAGATAGGAGAGAAATTTGCGGGCACGCGCAAAAGCTTCTTCTTCGCTATCAACCGCGTCGTCAATGGAGCCATTTTTGGTGTGTATATCGGCATGTCCCAACTCTTCCTTGCTGACATCACCCAGACTCGCCCAGTCGACCAGCGCCGGGCCGGCGATCATCATCTGTGCGCTCTCTCGAACAATGACGCTGTAGTGTGACGTCGTAACGCGAGCGGCGCCGATGCCCGCCACAGAACCTAGCGCCAGCGATACCGAAGGTGCAACGCCCAAATGTCCAACGACGGTTTCCCAACCGCGTACTTGCGGAATATAAGTCCTACCCGCCGTTTCTATGGTTTTAACCGATCCCCCTCCGCCCATGCCGTCAACCAGTCGTACATGCGGCAGTTTCAACTCGAGAGCAAGACTTTCGGCCATGGCGCGTTTGCCAGCGATAGAGGCATCCGCCGATCCGCCACGAACCGTGAAGTCGTCGCCTGATAAAACAACCGGCCGGTTGTCTATGGCCGCTGTGCCAAAGATGAAATTGCTGGGTGTGAAGTCGGTTAGCTCGCCGTCTTTGTCGTACTCACCGACACCGGCCAGTGCGCCAATTTCGGCAAAGCTGTTTGGGTCTGAGATGCGTGCTACGCGTTCGCGAATGGTGAGTTTTTTGAACTCGTGTTGGCGAGCTACTTTTTCGATTCCACCCATCTTGTGCGCAAGAGCGGTTCGCTGATCGAGTTCGTTGAGCTCATCGGCCCACAGGCCCGATTCTTTGGAATGATCTGACACGGTTCCCTCCCCAGGGCCTTGGTTGGACGCCAAGCCAGCTGATTAGCCAGTTTGGCAATGGCGCCCTGCAGTTATCAGGCGCGTTCGCCGGTAAAGGTTGCGTTGCCAAAAGCGCCGAGTTTTACGTCGCCCGATATGTTGTCACCATCTACCACGGCGGTGAACTCCAGAGTGATCGGCATGGGCTGGGTAACGGAAGCTTTCCAGCTGAGATTGTTGCCTTCGACCTGGCCGTCGGTAATTTCAGCGGCATTGCCTGCAGCGGTTAGGGTTCCTGTGAGGCTCCCGCCGTCGGTGGTCAGCTCCATTTCGCCGCTCTGGGCTCCCATGGGAGTGTTCATTGTTGTGGTCCACTTTCCGTCAGCGCTCATGTTGTAACTCCTGATGATTGAGTCCTGAGTCTAACCTGACCTGACGGCGGCTAAAACCGCCGGCCGAGACTGAGTAGAACGTCGTGACTGCGGTGGCGTGCGGACAGTTGCGCGGGTCGTTCTGGAAAATCGCCAGTGGCAAAGTCGCCGAGCGAGCTAAACCGGTAGCGCGCGCCCAGCCGCCAGTTTGGGCTCAGGGCGCGGTGCCAGCTAAGCGTTGCGTCCCATGCGAAATCGGTATTGGTGGTTTGAGCTTCGAATCGCAGCTGACCGCGCACACCCGGAACCGCGCGCTCGAGGTATTCGCTTTCGATGCGATTGCGGACGAGGCCTATACCTGCATCGATAGCAAAACGATGTTTACCGCGTTGCCAGTGCCGGCCGACAAACAGGGTGGCGTTGCTGGTTTGCACATCGCTGAAGATGTTGGTGATGGATTGAATGGAGTTGGTGATGGCCGTGAGGTCCCAGTCGGTTCGATAGCGCCAGGTTAGATTGAGCCCGGTATTCCAGTCGCCGAGATCTCGTTCCAGCCGCAGCGCCAGACCCGCAACGCCATCGTCGAGACGGCCTTCGCGCAGGGAGCCGTCGATACGACCTGAAATGAGCTCGCCGGTGCCTATACCACTGCCACGAATTTGGTCGATGATGGCGGTGCCGTAGAACGGCTCGATATACGCTGACCACACAGCGCCGTCAGCGCTGTTGTGCCGATCAGAGGCGTTGAGCGATGGGGGTGAATCTGCCAGAACAGGTTTGGCCAGCAACAACATTGCAAGGCTCAACCAAGACCGAAGGTTTGTCAGGAGGCGAGGGGCGCCGGCGGATTTGTGCATGGTTGTTTCGCGCTCTTTTTGGCGCTTGCGGAGCAAAGACAACACAGCATGACAGTCCCCTTGGCGTTTGTGTATAACCGCGCGGTGTTTTCTGGTCAGGGTGAGGTAATGCATGGTTGGTGGTGGCCGTTGCCGATGGGCCACGTGAGAGCAGATTAGCCGTTATTTGTTACGGCTCGAGCGGGAAGCTGGGGCGAGTTATCGGTTGCCCAGCTAGGCTGAATGGGAATACGCTGCGCGCCTGCGGCGCCCGTTTGGTGCTTGCCGCGACTTAGAAATAGGAGAGTTCGAGTGGATATTCTAACCAGCTTTTTTTCGGCTGTTGTCTGGAGTGATGTGCTCGCGGTGGCGGCAACGCTGTTTTTCATTATGGACCCGCTGGGTAACATTCCGGTTTTTAACGGCCTGTTGCAGCGCTTTAGTGGATCGGTTCGAACTCGAATATTTTTTCGCGAGATGCTGATCGCGCTGGTGATATTGCTGCTGTTTTTGTACGGCGGTAACACCATTATGAAATTTCTGGGGCTGACGCAGTCGTCCTTGAACATTGCCGGTGGCACGCTGTTGTTCATTATCGCCATGCGCATGATTTTTCCGCGCCCGGCTCAGGCCGAAGAAGAATTCGACGACCCCTTTATTGTGCCGTTGGCGGTACCAATGGTGGCAGGGCCCTCAACCCTCGCCGTTTTGTTGGTGCTGAGCTCATCACAACCAGAGCGCATTCATGAGTGGTGTCTGGCGCTGTTGTTGGCGTGGAGCATCTCCACACTGATTCTTGCTGTATCTCCGTTGTTCCTGCGGGTGCTGGGTAATCGAGGTTTGCGCGCGCTGGAGCGACTAATGGGGATGTTGCTCATCATGCTCGCCGTGCAGATGCTGCTGAACGGCGTGACCGAGTTTGTGCTTGGGCTTGGCGCGCGCCTCGGTCTCGTTTAGTCCGAGGTAGTTAGCTTTTAGGTAGATTGGGCAGCATCAGCGCCAGCACATCGTCTACATGTTCGGCTAGATCGATGGTGAGCCCTTTACGGACGGCATCATCAAGCTTGTTGAGATCACGCTCGTTGTCTTTGGGCACAATCAGGTGTCGAAACCCCAGTCGGTGTGCTGCGAGCAATTTTTCGCGAATCCCACCAACGGGCAGTACTCGACCGTTCAGGCTGATTTCACCGGTCATCGCCACGCCCGCTTTCGGCTTTTGCCCCGATAACGCACTGGCTATTGCGGTTGCCATGGTCACACCGGCAGACGGGCCGTCTTTGGGTACAGCACCGCTGGGTACATGAATGTGCAGGCCGGCGTCGCTGCGCTCAAATTTATAGCGACTGCTGCCGCCGGTTAGCAGACTGAGTGCCGCCTGAGCAGACTCTTGCATGACTTTGCCGAGGTGCCCGGTCAGTAACAGCTTGCGTTCTTCGTCGAGCAGGGTGGCTTCAACGTACAGCACTTCGCCGCCGGTTGGAGTCCATGCGAGGCCGGTGGCAGTGCCAACTTCAGCGTGCCGTCGTTCGGTGGCTGAAAATTTTGCGGGGCCCAATAGATCGCTCAATGCGGCGGGAACAAGCTTCGCTCGTTCTTTGCCTTCGACTTTGCGCCTTGCTTGCTTGCGTGCAAGCGTACCGAGTACGCGTTCGAGTTCGCGAACACCGGCTTCGCGGGTGTAGTCGTGAATGATGCTCGAGAGCGCCGCTTTGCCAGGGTTAAACCATTGCTTGTTAAGGCCTGCTTGTTTCCGCGAGCGCGGCACTAAATAGCGTGTCGCGATCTGCAGTTTTTCTTGCTCGGTATAGCCGGGCAGCTCCACCAGTTCCATTCGGTCCAACAGTGGCGGCGCGATGCTTTCTGTGGTGTTTGCCGTGGTGACAAACATTATTTTTGACAGGTCGTAAGGCAGGTTCAGAAAGTTGTCGCGAAATTCTGCGTTTTGCGCCGGATCGAGAATTTCCATGAGGGCGGCGCTGGGGTCGCCATGAAAATCATTCGACAGCTTGTCGATTTCATCGAGCATGATGACCGGGTTAGTTACCTGTGCATGGCGTAGTGCCTGAATGATGCGGCCAGGCATGGCGCCGATGTAGGTGCGGCGGTGACCGCGGAGCTCCGCTTCGTCATGCAGTCCGCCGAGGCTCAGACGTTCGAAGCTTCGGTTCATGGCACGGGCAATAGACTGGCCAAGCGATGTTTTGCCAACGCCAGGTGGCCCAACTAGGCAGAAGATAGGGGCGTTTGCCGCGGGGTTTAACTGCATCACCGCCAGCGTTTCCACAATGCGATCTTTCACTTCTTGCAAACCAAAGTGATCCTCATCGAGCACACTCTGAGCCCGCTTCAGATCAAGCTGATCGTCGGTAGTTTGTTGCCAAGGCAGTTCGGTTAACAGTTCGAGGTAGCTGCGGCCCACCTGATAATCGGGTGCATTGGGTGACATTCGACCGAGGCGCTTTAGCTCGCGGTCAGCCTCTTTGCGTACGGCTTCAGGTAACTGGGCTTCTTCCAGTAACGTTTTGAGTTCAGCGAGATCATCTTCTTCGGATTCGCCAAGTGCTGACTCGATGACCGACTTTTGCTGTCGCAGCACGTGTTCGCGTTGTTGTTGCTCAAGGTCGGAGCCAGCTTTCTCTGCAATCTGGCGACGGAGCTGCGTGACTGACTCTTCGTGCACCAAGATGGATTGAATTTTCTCCATCAGGGCGAGTGCATTGCCCTGCTCGAGCACCTCTTGTTCGGCCGTAACGGTGAGGTTGGCCAGTGATGCTACGCGATACATCTGTGCGATCGGGTTGGTGATTGAGGCGATGAGCTGGCGAAAGATCTGTTCGCCGTTTTCGGTGTCGTATAGCAGTGCGATTGCGTGAGCCAGGCGGAGATTTTCTCGGTGCAGGGCGTCGACTTCTGGCGATGGTGGATCGAGCGGTATGACAGCATCTGGCAACTTCTTGAACGTGCCCGTCATAAAGCCTTCGCTCTGCACCAGCGATTTCAGCTGCACGCGCTCAACACCCTGGACAACCACCTGAGCACCTTCGTCACGTTTTTCTATGCGCGACACAGTGGAGACGGTGGCGATGCGGTGCAGGCCGTCCCAGCCCGGGTCATCTGCTTCCGGGTCGAGCTGGGCAACGGTGATAATGCGTTGATCGGCTTCTAGCGCCGCGTGCACGGCGGCCAAACTTTTCTCCCTTCCCACTGACAGCGGTACTACGAGGTGTGGAAACACCACCGTGTTTTTCAGAGGTAATACAGGCAGAGCAGCCATTCAGTTAACCATTCCCAGAGCGCGCGCGGCGTCATCACGTAAACGTTCAGGGCTGCCCAATAACTGTCGGTTGGCGCCAATGCGCTTGAACCAATAGTGCAGCCCTACTAAATCGGTAAATCCCATGCCGCCATGTACCTCTGTTGCCGTGCGAGCAACAAACTGGCACACCTCACTGAGATGGGCTTTGGTATGCAAGGCGTATTGCTGGGCTTCACCGTTGTTTGAATTGTTGTTGGCGTTGGATTCGGCATCAGCCGTGTGGCCTGCGTACCAAATCATGGCGCGACAAGGCTCGAGTTCAGCGGCCATTTCTGCACACATGTGCTTTACCGCTTGAAACGAGGCAATAACGCGATTGAATTGTTCGCGTTGCAGGGCGTAGGCGACAGACTGATCGAGCATGTTCTGAGCGGCACCCAGGCTGTCGGCGGCGAGTATAACCCGGCCTGAGTTTAGCACTGTGGCGACCTGTTGCGCAGTACAGGAAAGCGCTTCGGCTGGCACATTGTCAAAACTCAGCTCGCCGAGCTTGCGAGTACAGTCTACCGTGTTGAAGCCTTTGCCAGAGAGCCCCTGGGCGTCTGCATCCACGATGTGCAGTGCGCCGTTGGTGTCTGCGACCAGATAGATGTCAGCCTCGAAGTCGAGTACAAACATCGCGCGGCCGCTAAGACGACCATTGGTTGCCGTGACACCGGTATCGCCGCGAGCGCCAGTGAGTTCGCTAATGGCGGCTCCGGCGGTGATTTCGCCCGCAGCGAGCTTTGGCAGCCAGCGATCTTGTTGCTCCGAGCTGCCGCCCAACATCAGTGCTTGGGGCACCATGACAACGCTTGCCACAAATGGCATAGGGGCGGTGCCGTGGCCAAGGGCTTCCGCAATTAATGCCGCGTCTAACAGCCCGAGGCCAACGCCGCCGTGATCTTCGTCGATCATTAAGGCCGTTATGCCCATTGCAGCGAGACCGTTGCGTACGATTGCGCCGTCGTCATCGTTGGTTGCGAATTCGCGAACCTTGTCTAGCGGGTATTGCTCCGCGAGGAAGCGTTTGACGCTGTCTTGCAGCAGGGTTTGTTCTTCCGAGAGTCCAAATTCCATAACTACGCTGCTCCCTGTTTTGTGGCAGCAACTACCTTTGGTTCGCGAGGCATACCCAGCCCACGTTCGCTGATAATGTTTTTCTGTATCTGCGAGGTGCCGCCGCCGATGATCAGGCCAAGAAAATACATGTACTGCGTTTGCCATGAGCCACCGCCACGCAGGTGCTCGTTGTCACCGTAAGCAAGGCCGATCTCGCCCATAGCGTCAACGGCGAGCGCTTCCAGTTCGTGCCGAAGCTCGGTGCCTTGCAGCTTTGTGACCATGGCTGCCAGAGGGCTGCCGCCAGTTTTGTTGATCGAGTTGCTGAGTAGGCGCAGGTCGTTGCACTTGGCGGCCATTACGCGGCCCGTGATACGCATCAATCGGTCCCGAAACGATGGAATATCGATGACGCGCGTACCGTCTACAGTTTCAGTTTCCAGTAGTTCGACCAGGCCGTTTAGTCTGTGTTGCATGGCGTTTGGATCGGCCAGCGAGCCACGTTCATGTTTGAGAATGGTGTTGGCGACTTTCCAGCCTTCACCGCGTGCTCCCACTATCTGGTTCTTAGGGACGCGTACATCGGTGAAAAATACTTCGTTGAAATTTGCCTTGCCGGTCATGTCGACAAGAGGGCGAATTTCAATTCCGGGAGTGTCCATGGAAAACAACAAAAACGAGATGCCCTGATGTTTGGGCGCATCGGGTTCTGTGCGAACCAGACAGAAAATCCAGTCGGCCAGTTGAGCGGTGCTGGTCCAGATTTTTTGGCCGTTAACGACCCATTCATCGCCGTCGAGCACAGCGGCTGTGCGCAGGGCAGCGAGGTCACTGCCGGCACCGGGCTCAGAGTAGCCCTGACACCAGAGCATCTCACCATGCAGGGTGGGTTGAATGAATTGCTCTTTCTGAGCCTGGGTGCCCGACTCCAGCAGTGTGGGTACGAGCATGGAAATGCCTTGACCGCCCATGCCGGGATGGGTCCGGGTGCGCGCGAATTCTTCGGCAATAATGCGCGATTTCAAAATATCGGGTTTGCCGCCGTGGCCACCATATTCAGCGGGGGTCGTGCGGGCAAAATAACCGGCCTCAATCAGCGTTTTTTGCCAGCTGATCGCCTCGACTGACCGCAGTTCTGGGTTTTTTGGTGCGGTGTCTTTGTGCTTGGCCAGAAACTCGGCAACCTCGGCGCGAAATTCCTCGTATTCGGCCCCATAGGACAGGTCCATGGTTCTCCCCCCTTTAAAGAAGTGCTGCTGGTCTCCCCAGCGTGTAACCCTCAATGGTGCCTACCTCTACGGCTGGCAACAAGAGCCCTCAGCTTCTTAACAGAGAGCCCTCAGCTTCTTAACAGAGAGCCCTCAGCTTCTTAACAGAGAGCCCTCAGCTTCTTAACAGAGAGCCCTCAGCTTCTGGCAACAAGAGCCCTAGCCGCGCAAACTAGGGCATCGTCAGATGGATAAGAAGGGACACCGATGAAAGATCATACAATTGCTATTCACGCCGGTTACGAGAAGGACGGTACCAACGCGGTGACGCCGCCCATTCATCAGACGGTGGCGTTTGAGTTTGATGACGCTCAGCACGGTGCTGATCTATTTAATCTGGCAGTGCCCGGTAACATCTATTCGCGAATCATGAACCCCACCTGTGACGTGCTGGAGCAGCGGGTCGCCCAGCTTGAAGGCGGGGTAGGGGCACTTGCGCTGTCTGCTGGCAGTGCGGCCATTCACTACGCGATTCTCACCATCGCCTCGATGGGCGACAACATTGTGACAACCCCTCAGCTCTATGGGGGTACTTACACGTTGTTTGCCCATATGTTCCCGGACATGGGCATCGAAGTTCGATTTGCCGAAGACGACTCGCCAGAGGCTATCGAAAAACTGATCGACGACAAAACCAAAGCCGTGTTTATGGAAACCATCGGCAACCCGGCCGGCAATATTGTCGACATTGCTGAGATTGCGAAGGTTGCACACGCGCATGGGGTTTGCACCATCGCAGACAACACCGTAGCAACGCCTGCGCTGTTGAAGCCATTCGAGCACGGCATCGATATTGTGGTGCACTCGTTGACCAAATACATGGGCGGTCACGGTACGTCGCTTGGCGGCATTATTGTCGACTCTGGAAACTTTCCGTGGGCTGAAAATGCGGAACGCTATCCGGGCTTGAATACGCCTGAGGCGTCTTACCACGGGGTGGTGTACACCGAAGCACTTGGTGCAGCGGCCTATATTGGCCGCGCGCGTACCGTGCCGCTGCGCAACACGGGTGCCTGTCTGTCGCCAATGAATGCGTTCCTGCTGTTGCAGGGTATCGAAACCATGCCATTGCGCATGGAGCGCCATTGTGAAAACGCGTTAGCGGTTGCCCAATATCTGCGCAAGCACCCCAATGTCGACTGGGTGAATTTTGCGGCGTTGCCGGATGATAAGTTTCACCCGCTGGCGCAGAAATACATGGGCGGCAACGCCTCAGCGATTATGACGTTTGGCGTTAAAGGCGGGTTCGACGCTGGGGTTAAGTTCTACGACAAGCTGGGTATCTTCAAGCGGCTGGTAAACATTGGTGACGCCAAATCTTTGGCGTGCCACCCGGCGTCAACAACCCATCGGCAGCTCAGCGAAGAAGAATTCGTGAAGGTTGGGGTGACGCCAGAGATGATTCGCCTGTCGGTCGGCATCGAGGCGATTGAGGATCTGCTGGAAGATTTGGATCAGGCGTTGGCTACTTAATCTCCGGAAAGCTACGCGAGGCGGGAGAGCTCTTCCCGTCGAACCAGATGGCGTAGGGTGGTTCCCCGCGCATAGCGCTCGATTTCACCCACGATCTGATCCGCCAGTCGCTGAATCT
This sequence comes from Pseudomonadales bacterium, assembly GCA_023300545.1. Taxonomy (GTDB): domain Bacteria; phylum Pseudomonadota; class Gammaproteobacteria; order Pseudomonadales; family Azotimanducaceae; genus JALZVT01. The sequence continues at coordinate 2,536 of JALZVT010000139.1, read as the reverse complement.
CTGAGCCGAGTGAGCCAGCGATATGGGGCGTTAAAAACAGGTTTGGCAAATCAAACAGCGGTGAGTCGACGGGTAATACATCGGGCTCGGTGGTGTCTAGCCAGGCGTACAGCCTGCCTGTAGACAGTTCTCGCACCAGTGCGTCTTGATCAATCAGGGCGCCGCGACTGGTGTTGATCACCGTCGCGCCATCTTTCAGCAAAGCCAACTCTCGGCTGCCGAGCATATCCCGGGTGTCTTCCAGCAATGGTGCGTGCAGGGATACCACATCAACCTGAGACAGCAGTTCTGACAGCCCAACCTTGGTGGCTTTCATATCGCGCGCTTGCAGGGGCGATACGTAGGGGTCGTACAGTAGAACGCGATGATCGAAGGGCTTTAGCAGGTCAAGAACCAGTCGCCCTACGTGTGAGGCGCCCACGATGCCCACCACTTTCTTATAGTTGCCGACGTTGGGTGCTTCCTTGGCCCATGGTGCGCGATTAACACGCTCGGTCATGTAGAGGCGACTTAGCTGCACCACGCGCTTGTTGGCGAGCAATATGGCAGCCAGAGTGAATTCAGCGACAGGCTGGGCATTTGCAGCGACCGCGTTAGTGACCTTTATTCCTCGGCGCCACACGTCTTCATCGACAAACCCTTTGACGCTGCCGGCCATATGGGCGATCAGCTTGAGACGAGGGAATTGCTCAGCGAGTTCCGCCGTGATTCGCGGGCACCCCCAGCTGGTGATCATGACTTCCAGGTGGCTGCATTGATCCCGCAGGTCCAGTGGCGAGCGGACAGGGTTGTGCCCCAGCAAATTGCAGGCGTTATCCAACCTATCCATGTGATCGGGCCGCAGTAGTTCATCACGGACAACCGGATGCATGACTAATGCGGTAACCGGGGACTTGAGCATCGTTATCTCCCGAAGACGCCTAGAATACCGCATAATTTTCCGCGACAGAAAACGGAGATGTCTTTTGAGTGAATCCAAATCAGCAACCCAGGCCCCAGGGGCGTCCCGAGAGGGGCCATCTGCCGAGGATCGTGCGATGTTCGAGACCATGGCAAAGATGCAGGACGAGCATAATTGCCTGGTACATCCGCAGTGGCGAGAGCAGGGCTACGACTATTATCGGGCGATTTGGGTGGAATGTGCCGAGTTGTTGGATCACTTTGGTTGGAAATGGTGGAAGCACCAGTCCCCAGATATGGAGCAGTCGCGGCTAGAGTTGGTGGATATCTGGCATTTTGGGCTGTCTGAGCTGATTCGTGACGATGCGCCACTGGATCAGACCTTGGCCGCCTTGGTGGCTCTGCCGGTACGGCCAACGGGGAGCGATAGCGAGCCTCAGGCGGCTGTGGCTGCCGAGGCATTTCGAGGGGCCGTGGAGGCGCTGGCTGGACAGACCCTGCAGGCTAAAGCGTTCCCGTTGCCGGAGTTTGTCGCTGCATTGGCGGCACTGCCCATGACCTACGCTGAGCTGTTTGAACTGTACATCGGGAAAAACGTGCTGAATCGGTTCCGGCAGACCCATGGCTATAAGGAGGGTACCTACCGCAAGCTGTGGGCCGGGCGTGAGGACAATGAGCACCTTATGGAGGTGTTGGCCGAGGTGCCGGTATCGACACCGGAGTATGTAGATACGCTGTATAGCCGACTCGAGGCTCGATATTTATTGCCGGACAAGGCCTAATTCAGGCGACAATTTGGAGTTTCGGGTTGGATAATTTGCAAAACAGACGGAGTTATCGTGCGCTCGCCATTTAGAAAAGAAATGCTCGAGCTTGAGCAGAACGGCATTACTCGGCTCGCCTTTCCGCGCATGGATGATCCAGCAGTGATTGCGCTGTGGTTTGGCGAGGGCGATGAATCAACACCGCAGTTCATTCGTGAAGCCGCGATAGCGGCGTTGAATCAAGGCGAGACCTTTTACACCCATACCCGGGGTCGGCCGGAGTTGAGGGCGGCGATACAGAGCTACTTGCAGCGAATCTATGGTGTTGATGTTGATGAAGAGCGTATTACGGTGCCTGGCGCATCCATGTCCGCGATTACGATTGCGGCGCAAACTGCGCTGACAACGGGCGATCATGCATTAATTATTGGGCCAGCCTGGCCAAACATTGGCCTGACTTACCGCATGACTGGAGCGGAGGTTACCGAGGTTTCACAACAGCTTGGCAGCAGTGGTTGGTCGCTGGATATGAACCTGGTGAGAGCGGCGGTTCGCTCGAATACGCGCTCCATATTTGTGAACTCACCCTGCAATCCAACCGGCTGGATCATGCCCGTTGACCAGCAGCATGAGCTGCTCGAGCTGTGCCGGGAGAAAAATATTCTCTTGATAGCGGACGAGGTGTATCACCGAACTGTATTCGATGCGCCTGTGGCGCCTTCGTTCATGACCATTATAAAACCTGACGACCCAGTTGTGGTTGTGAACGGTTTTTCTAAAGCCTGGGCTATGACGGGGTGGCGTGTTGGCTGGTTGGTAGCGCCTGCTGGTTTTGAAACCCAGTGGACGACACTGTCAGAGTTTTTTAATAC
>JALZVT010000138.1 GCA_023300545.1 Pseudomonadales bacterium | reverse complement strand
AACAGCAGCAACAACAGCAGCAAGAGATTCGTAACCTAGCCAGCCGCGATCGGGAAGTTCGCCAGCATGAACAGGCGCATGCCGCCGCTGGTGGTATCCACGCGGGTAGCCCACAATATGAGTTGACCAGAGGTTCAAACGGTGTGAGCTATGCCACCGGGGGGCATGTCAACATCGATGTTAGTGAGGTTCCGGGGGACGCGCAGGCGACTCTGGAAAAAATGCAGACGGTTCAACGTGCGGCCTTGGCACCAGCACAGCCATCGGCTCAAGATCGTTCGGTGGCCTCTGCCGCATCGGCCAAGGCGGCAGAGGCACGCGCCGAGTTGCGCAGTGAAGACTCAGAGTCTCTGGCCAACACTACGCAAGCTAGAGATAGCCAATCCGCAGAGTCCTCTAGCCCAGAATCCTCTAGAAATGAACCTAGAGCGATTGCACAAATCAGCGCTTATCAATCGGCTCAATTCACACAAGACGGTGGAAGTGAGGCTGGCGCGCGGATTAACGAATACGCCTAACGGCGCCCGTCGTGACTATTCGTGTCGCGCTGCCTGTTCCAACCAACGATCAACTTGTTCTGAGAGTTGCTGCAGCGGGAGAGGTCCGGAGCCGAGAATCAAATCATGGAAGTCACGAATGTCGAAGCTCTCGCCGAGCGACGTTTCAGCTCTGGCTCGTAGTGCCTGAATTTCGATCATGCCAATTTTGTAGGCAGTAGCCTGTGCCGGGTTGTGAAAGTAACGCCTGATTTCGGAGCGCACCGAGAGCTCGGGGCGGGACGAGTTAGCGAGCGCGTAGGCAACGGCTTGGGCTTCCGTCCAGCGTTTTGCGTGTATACCGGTATCGACTACTAATCTGACTGCTCGCCAGATTTCGCCCGATAGACGACCAAAGTCAGTATATGGGTCTTGATAACCGCCCATCTCTTTGCCAAGTAACTCAGCGTAGAGGCCCCAGCCTTCGCTGTAAGCCGTGTAGCGGCCGTTGGCCCGAAACCGCGGTAAGCCATCCTGCTCTTGCTGGATTGACAGTTGCATATGGTGGCCAGGAACCCCTTCGTGATACGACAGATTTTCTAACCGATTAACCGTCATTGCGCGCATATCAAGAAGATGTGCATAAAAGGTGCCAGGGCGAGAGCCGTCTTTGGTTCCGCGGGCGTAGTGGGCTGAACCACCGGCTGACTCTCTAAAGGCTTCTACTCGTTTCACCTGCAATTTGGCTTTAGGGAGAATGCCGAAGTAATTGGGCAGCTTTTTGTACATCGCGTCTAGATAGCTTTCTGCCAGCTGCAAATACGCTGCTCTGCCTTGGTCTGTGTTGGGCAAATAGAACTGATCGTCTTCGCGCATGAATCGCAGGAAGTCGCCAAGGCTGCCTTCGAACTTGACCGTAGCTTGAATCTCACGCATCTCATTTTGAATGCGTTCGACTTCCTTTAAACCAAGCTCGTGAATTTGATCTGCGTTGAGAGGCAGGGTTGTCATGGCTTTGAGGCGTTGCTGATAGAAAGCCTGCCCGTTTGGTAGCGCCCAGGCACCGGTTGCCTCTGCTGAGATATTCTGCCGATCGGCGATGTGCCATGCGGCTACTTTCTGCAAAGCGGGCTCAAACACCTGGGTTAGTGCCCGGTGAGCGTCTGCTGTTAAGTCTTCGACCTGCTCGGAATCGATTAATCCACGATCCCGTAAAGCCTCTAGCTTAGTCGTCACGTCTTTCCAAAGGGCGGACGGTTGGTCTGTTGAGTGGGTTGAGAAGGGCAAGCCGGTGGTAACACGCTTGATCTCGCTCAGAGTTCGATCGTAGTCAAAATGGGGTGCTCTAATGCCATCGCTGGCTGCTCGCTTAGCTCGTTCGAGATATTGTCCAAAATAACGACCGGATTGATTCAAACGAGAAATATAGGCACGCATATCTTCGATATCGTCGACCTTTTGATAGTTTATCAAGTCTTTGGGTAGTCGGGCCTGTGGCCCGTTGCGACCGAAAATATAGCGATGGCGCTGGAACTTTCGATTGGATTCGGCAGCATCGAGTAGGTAGAGCCATAGATCCCACGACAGTTGGTCTTCAGGCATCAACTGGTTGCGATCGAATGCACGGCGCATGCGAGACACAGAGTTTCTGCGCCACGCGAGTTGTTGATCGAGGGCAGCCTCTGAGACGTCATCCAGCTCGCCATAGTCTTCTTTGTTGCCCTGTTTGGTTTTTTTCAGCGGGCTGAAATCGAGTGTTTGCGCATACTGGGTATCAAGCCAGGCGACAAACGATGGAGTGTTGGCCTGGGCGGTCGAAACAGGGGAATGGGCAGCGGTGGGTTGCGGAGCCTCGTTGGTGGTGCAAGCACTCAACATAAACGCCAAAAGAGGGAGTAATCGGTTCAAGGGATATTTTTCCTTACCTATTTGCTTGTCTGATGCAAAATCTACTGCAGTTGAAGCTGCGGTGGCCTGGTGGTTAACTCGCAGTTTATCCAATTGTTTGTTGGTTTGTCGGGGTCTTATACTGTGGCCTAAGGGATGAATTGTGTACATGAACGCGAGGGCATAGTGGATTTGAAAACTCACTCAGAAGAAGGTGGCTGTACTTGCGGGCAGGTTCGATATCGGTTGACTGTGGCGCCGATGATTGTGCATTGCTGTCATTGTCGTGGATGCCAAAGAAACTCAGGCTCCGCCTTTGCCATCAATGCCCTATTCGAGTCCGAGCGAGTTGAGTTGACGGCGGGTGAGGTCGAAACGATTACCGTGCCGACGCCCAGTGGCACCGGCCAAGACATTTCGCGTTGCGTTGAGTGCAAAGTTGCTGTTTGGAGCAACTACCATATGGGCGGACTGAGAGAGCGTATTCGTTTTGTTCGCGTTGGAACCCTTGATAACCCCGACCTTTTGCCGCCTGACGTACATATTTTCGCGGCTTCAATGCAGCCTTGGGTGGTTCTGCCAACGGGGGCCCAAAGGGTGGACGTGTTTTATGACTACGAAGAAACTTGGTCGCCTGAGAATCTGCAACGTCTGGGAAGTATCAGAGAATCTGCAGGCGTGTAGTTCCTCATTCGGCTGTGTGATGCCCCGCTGTGTGATTTACCTCACAGGTTCAATCGTTACTAAAGCTTTTTGCCACCGTTTTACTTCACGACGCTAAAGCTAGCCGGCTGGACGCCGATAGGTAGGTGTTAACCAGAAAACGAGGGCATATTTGGATGTCATTTGCGTCAAAACGGAGCGAGCCTGCGCGGCCCATTGCCGAACTCGAGTCGACTAGCTCCGAAGCAGAGCTCAGAAATGGTGCTCTCGACACACTGAGTAGCTTGATTCGTGTGATAGGAGATGAATCCTTTCCACTTGATAGCAATTCTGACCCGGCACTGTTCGCTGGTATCTGTGGCGACTTTGCAGGTCATGTTGAGAATGGCGCGGCTGTACCCGCTTTTGATATCGAACTGAAGAACACCGGCCAGCGTGAATGGGGAACTGTTCAACGCTTTTTAGTTGACCGACGGCGCCATGAGAAACGGTTTGTCAACGAACGACTGGGTGATTACCGGGAGATCGTTAACGAGCTGGTGCTCGGCTTTCGCGAAATTGGTCGCAGGGAGAAAGACGCCGAGGCTGATATTCGAGAATGTCTGAACTCTATGCAAGAGGCGATTGGCGAGGGCGAGCTACCCAAGGTGAAAGTGGCGTTGTCGAATACGATTGCGCACATTCACCAGGTTTTTGCAGAACAAAAGAGCCGTCATGAAGCCGAGCTGAAAGGGATCAATGATCGGATGTCGAATCTCCGACAAGATCTTATGGCGGCTCGTGAGGAGATGAAGCAAGACTCTCTCACTCAGGCCTTTAACCGTGGCGCCTTCGATTCAGGTTTGACACAGTGTGTAAACATGCACTATCTGACTGGACAGCCCGTCAGTCTACTCATGATCGATCTCGATGAGTTTAAGCAGGTGAACGATACTCATGGGCATGGTGTAGGTGACGCTGTGCTGCGAGCCGTCGGAGAGTGCCTGGCAAGGTCATTTATTCGCAAGAATGATTTGATTGCACGTTACGGTGGAGACGAGTTCGCCGTCATCTTGCCCGACACCAGGCTCGAGCACGTTGTCATGCTCGCTGAGCGATTTATAGCCATGATACGAGATATTGCCATCGAAGCAGGCGATGAAGTTATTCGTATCACCTGCTCTGTTGGATTTACCGAAGCCGTTGCGGGTGACACCGAAGAGACATTTGTTAACCGGGCAGATAAGGCGCTCTTTTCGGCTAAAGCCAATGGTCGTGATCAAAGCACTGCCGGCTAGTAGAGTACGCAAGAGCACGAATGCTCGTACAAAACCCGGTTAATCGTTATGGGGTGGCTGGCTTGTTGTTATCGTTCGCAAGCAGTGCATTAATGTCGCCTATCAGGTGGTCTACTGAGGACTGGCTAAGGCCATTGTAAATGCCGCGAATTCGCCGGTTTTTATCGATCAAAAGCAGATTTTCAGTGTGCAGAAAGTCTGCAAGATCTTGCAGGTCGCCAAGATCTTCGTTGGCAAAATAGGCACTTTTGGCCAGGTTGTAAATGTTCTGCCGAGGCCCGGTCAATAAATGCCATTTACCGTTGATGACCCCGTGTTCATTGGCGTATTCGCGTAAAACCTCCGGGGTGTCTGTACTTGGTCTGATTGAATGAGAGAGTAGCAGTACTCGGTCGTTGTTCAGGAAGGCGTGCTGAACTTTAGCCAGTTTTGAGCGAATGGCGGGGCAAATGCCAGGACAGGTACTGAAGAAAAAACTCGCTACATAGACTTTGTCTGCGATGGTTTCTTCAGTAACGGTCTCACCCAGCTGGTTGCTAAGGCTGAAATCGGGAATGCTGTGGAAACCATCCGGAGTTTGGTTCTGAGTCTCTAGCCAGTGTGGCGTGAACTCGGGTCCATTGTAGTAAGGCAATTGGTTGACTGCATAGGCAGGGTTTGCAAACAGGGCAAGTAAAAGTGCTAGCGCCGCTGGTGTTATACGGAAGGCCATAGGATTAGCTTGGCGCCAGCTGGTTAGGCTCGTTTTGGATCGATATTTCTTCATCACTCAGTTCCACACACATATTTGAGTTGCGTAGCCCGTAGGCTCGACCATCTCGGATCTCAAAGTTGCTGAATAGCTTGCCGTTTAACCGCCAGGCGCGCTGTAGCCCAACCGGATTGCCAGCGAGATAGTTAAATCGTTTGAAGTTTTCACCGCCTCGATACCACCGCCAGGCTTCACCTTCGGGCTTGTCATTGAGGTAGGTCGTTAGCGAGCGTTGGTTACCGTTTTCCCACCAGCTTTGGGTTAGGCCTTCCCGGCGGCCGACCTGATAGTTAGAGTTAAAAGCCAGTCGACCGTTTGCAAACCACTTTTTCAGGGAACCATGACGGCGACCATTGAGAAACGCTTCCGCCGCCATAGGTTGGCCATTTGGATGAAAGCGCATGCCGATTCCGGTAAAGGTTGTGCCCTTATGCGTTCGATTACCGTTGGTTTTATCGATCAGAATCTCATCCAGGTTTACCCTTAGCGCAGGCTCACCTTTGTCTACTGTCACCGCAGCCGGGGTAACCCAATCGTTAGGCTGAGAAGTGCCGTACACAACTGAAAATCCAACGAAAACGGCAACAATTGCGATAGCCCTTTTGATGCTGACGGCAACTAACATTTAGCCACCGATACTATTAGGGGTACCCTGATAGTCGCCAGGGAACATCAGGTAGTAAGCACCTAGATAAAGGTCATTCATGATGTGGTAGTGGTAAGACTCATCGCCGTCTTGTGAACCTGTGTGCTGGGTGAAACTCACGTGCCCGCCGGAGGCGTCGAGGTCTTCGGGGTAGGAGCCGGTTGAGTCGCAGCGGCGGCCGTAAAGCAAGAAACCATCCGCAATTATTCCAACGAGTTCAATGTCGTCATTGGTGATCGCCTTAGGCTCAAGGTGGTAGTGGTAGGTTTGTGGACCGGTGTGGGCTCCATTGCGGTCAAACCCTTGTATAACTCGAAGTTCAAGGTCGATGTTTGGACCTTCCTGGTCATTGAATATGGGGACGCCGCTAGTCGCAATGCCGACCGCACCCAGTCCTGTTGCGCTTGACGACGTTGCCTGTTCAGGGTTTAGAGGCGCTCTCAGAGTAAACAGATTGTTGTATTCCTCAATAAAACCCGGTGACATTTGTGCTGTCTGTGTAATGTCGGGATCGCAGTCGACATAGAGCCCACTGGCGTTGTCGGGGTTCCAGTAGCACGATCTGTGATCAGGCCGGCCAGTCGCCTCGAATACCACCTCGGAGCCATCGATGACGACGCTGACATTGTCGCCAAAAGCTTCAAAAGCGCTGCCCAGCTCAGCAATCTCATTGACCGTTACGGTTATGCTGTCGGTGACTTCCGGGTTGACGCTGTCGCTAACGGTGACGACAAACTCGAGGGTCTGCGCGCCATCTACAGTCGGTGCCGTAAAACTCACAGTTACGTCTGTCGTGCTGCTGAGGTCGACCGTCGTGCCGGCAGTTTGTGACCAGCTCACGGTGGTTGTTTTGTCGTCTGTTACGGTCACTGTCAGTTCTACGGTATCGCCAGAGGCGACACTTTGGTCGCTACCCGCATCGGCAGTGGGGGCGCTGTCCGTGGATGAGTCATCGTCTGCAGAGCTGTTCCCGCCGCCACAGGCTGTTAAGCCCAACAACAGTGAGATGAGGAGGCAGTTGGTTCGAAAATTGTGGATCTGCACACTAAAGCCTTGTGGAGTGAGTTGCTAAAAGGCTAACTCGAGAATGTGCACCTAGAGTGCAGAAATCGAGGATAAGCTCGAAGGCTTTTGGGGGGGCGATGCGTTGGCATAGCAAACTGCTGTCGTCGTCCTCAATGGGCTATCATTGGCCAACCACAAAACGAGCGTGCTACGCACCAAGGGTGATATTGGAAACGTCGTTACAACTGATAGCCATTAAGCACATTCAGGGAGCCGAGCTGATATCGCCGTTTGCGGAACAGGTTGTTCGTACCACGGGTGTAGTCACTCATGTGGTACGCCGTGGATTTTTCCTGCAAACCCCCAACGTTAAATGGGATGCAGAAGCCTCTGACGCGATCTTTGTTTACAGCCCTGATTGGCAGGCAACCCAAGGGGCCGTTTTGGAGGTCTGTGGGCAGGTCCTTGATTATCTGGCCCACGACAACGCAAAGCCGGTTACTCAGATTGTTCAGGATGAGGTGCGCAGCCTAAAGTCTCGCGATGACGAGGGTAGGCGCTACGAAATTGAACCTATTGAGTTGACTCAAGAGCTGTTGCCACAATCGGCACAAGCGCTTGCAACCCGGCTTAATAGTCTTACGGCTATGTTGGTATCGATTGCTCCCGGGCAAACATTTATCGCCCCAAGCAATCCCTTTGGTGATTATGTGTTGGCGCTAGACGGTGCAGAGCGTGACACCTCGTCGCTAAGAAGTGAGCAAGAGGGGGTCTTGATTGACGCTGCTAACCCGCTGCGCTGGTTTCCGGGCTTCCGCATTACGAACTACAACCACGCGCCAAAGATCAATGTCGGCGCTAAGTTGCTGTCTACTCTTGTTGGGCCCCTGAGCTACCGGGTGGGCGCCTATCAAATTGCTATCAGCGACCCCTTTAAGGTTGAGCCGTCTTACATCAGGCTGAAAAAATCGGCCTTAACGCCCGAGCCAGGTTCGGTAACTGTAATGACCTTGAACTGTTTCAATCTGGACGCCCAGATCGAATCAGCGGCGCGAGTGAAGAACCCTCGGCGTGATATCGACGATGACTGGGGTGAAGGGCGTTTCCACACGCTGGCTCAGGCGGTTGTGTTGCAAGCGAATACGCCGGACATTGTGGCTTTGCAAGAGATACAAGACAGCGACGGGGCAGAAATAAGTGAGGTCGTTGAAGCTTCAAAAACCTACGAGTTGTTGATTGCGACCATCGAGGAACTCAGTGGCGTGCGCTATGAGTGGATCGATATCGACCCTGAACTTGACGCTGATGGTGGGCAGCCGGGCGGTAACATTCGCAATGGCTTTTTGTTCAATCCAGCCCGGATCAGTCTGGTCGATGGCAGCGCCATGGTATTTGGCGCGGATGAGTCTGCGTTCGAAAATTCCCGTAAGCCTTTGGTGGCCCGGTTTCGCGAGCAGAAGTCGCAAAAAGAGATCGCCTGCATCAATCTCCATTTGGCCTCTAAGCGCCATCAAAACAGTATTTTTGCCCCTGTGGATCCGGGTGTCGATGCCAAGCTTGCGGTACGTGTGCAGCAGGCAAGTGTTGTTGCGGCCCTTATAGAAACCCTAGCGGCGAGCGGTATCGACTACTACGTGACCGGCGATTTCAACGACACTGAATTCAGCGACACCCTTAGTGTGCTTAAGGGCGTGCACAGTGCCAATCTGGTTGAGCATTTGCCGCCAACAGATCGATTTGATTACAACCACAGAGGCATGTTGCAGGTGTTGATGCACGGGATTGTGTCTCTGGGCATGGCTAAAGACCGTGCCGAATACGAGATCATTCATGGCAATGAATTGATTGGCGTAAAGCCGAGCGAAGAAAGCGATAAGCCGAGCGATCATGCGTATGTGATTGCGAAATTGAGCTTGGAGTGATGTGACGCCACAACACGCCGTATTCGTTTAGGTCGCTCGCGCAGTGCTACAGGTTCAGTTCGGTAGCGGTTGTCTCAATAAACCTACGCATACCGTCCGCTAGGGTCGAGGCGCCACTCGTGGGTTGCGGCAGCAAAATCAATCGGTCGACGCCCAGTCCGGCGAAGTGCGCCACGCGTTCAGCGGTGATGGTGCCATGAGGGGTGACAGAGATCTCGAGTTCATCGAATCGTGCGGGCTCGCCGCATTCTAATGCCGCGGTTTTCAATCCGGCAATGGATGCTGCCGCGGCCTCTTCGCTTTGATTGAAGCCGTACCAGCCGTCACCGTGCGCTATGGCGCGCCGATAAGCGACGGGAGACATGCCGCCAATGACAATAGGTGGGTGGGGTTGCTGTAGTGGCGCTGGTTTTTGTTTAACACCCTGAATCTGGGTGAATTTCCCATCAAATGCGGGTTGCTCTTGGGTCCACAAGGCGCGAATAGCTTCAATGTGATCATCAACCCGAGGCCCGCGTTCAGCGAAAGGCACACCAATAACCTCAAACTCTCGCTCGACATAACCTACCCCCACACCAAAAATTAGGCGCCCGTTTGACAGCACATCAATGCTCGACAGCTCTTTGGCGAGTACGACAGGGTTGCGTTGCGCAAGAAGAATGATTCCTGAACCGAGTTTCAGCGACTTTGTTTGACCGGCCGCGAAGGCGAGTGACGCTACCGTATCGAGCATAGGGAACTCTGCCGCAATGGGCGAAGGCGGTGTTTGCGGGTCGATCGCCACAATGTGCTCGCCGGTCCAGGCTGATTCGAAGCCTGCGGCCTCAGCGCTTTGCAGTACGGCGCTGATGTTTTCAGGTATTCCCAAGGGGCCGTTGTTAAAGCCGAACAGACCGATCTTCATAGGTTGTTTCCGATAGCTAAAATTACCGCTCAAGTTTGGACGACATGGGAGGAGACTGCGAGTGTATCCGTTGCCAATTTTTCGTTTAGCATGTGGTGGAGTTGATCGCCCGGCATGGGTCTTGCCAGCAGAAAGCCCTGCATATCATCGCATTCGCGCAACCTAAGGAATTCTAACTGCGCTGCTTCTTCAACGCCTTCGGCGACTGCTGGAATAGCGAGTGATTTGGCCAGGGAGAGCACAGCACCAACAATAGCAACGTCTTCACTTCGGTCTGGCAATCCATTCACAAAAGATTGGTCGATCTTGATTCGTCCAATCGGAAAACGTTTCAATAACGAGAGTGATGACTGGCCTGTGCCGAAGTCATCGAGCGTGATGCACAGACCGAGGTCTGAAAGCGCGCGCACGTTGGCTTGAATCTCGGGGGTGTCAGCGAGCAGCGCCGTCTCGGTGATCTCGAGCTCGACGTTGTGCATTGGGACGTTTGAGAGAGTCAGGCGTCTGACTAACCAGTCTACAAAATTTGAGTCTTCAAGTTGCATCGGCGAGAGGTTGAGCGCAATGCGGAAGTCGTCGGGTAGTTCACTGCGTATTGCGGCAAACCAGCGCAACACCGTATCGAATTGAAATTTGCCGATTTCACCGATTAAGCCTAGGCTTTCTGCCAATGGTATGAATTCGCCGGGTGACACCCAGCCCCGTTCGGGGTGATGCCAGCGTATCAGCGCTTCAGCACCTACGGGTTCACCGGTCGCGCAGCTGAACACGGATTGATAGTGCATTTCCAACTGATCTTCTGCGAGTGCTTGGCGTATTTCGGCTTCAAAGCTTAAGGAATCCACGGCTTTATCTGCATCGGAGTATCGACTGTATCCGACGGCCCCCCGACGCTTAGCCGCATACATTGCGGCGTCTGCGGAGCGAATCAATATATCGGCGCGCTGGGCATCATCAGGAAATATGGCGATGCCGATACTCGCGCCCACTTTGAATTGCTGGTTATTGAGCTGAATCGGTAAGGCCAGGCTATCGAGGATTCTTTGGGCCGCAACGTCTGCGTCTTTGGTTGAGTGGATGTCCTTGAGAATCAGTGTGAATTCGTCGCCACCAATCCGGGAAATTGAGTCCAAAGTTCGGTTAGTGATACTTTTTTGCTTGTTAGTTTGCCGAACAGCTTGTTGTAAACGTCCTGCGACAACTTTCAATACCTCATCGCCGGCCGAGTGTCCCAGGCTGTCGTTGATTCGTTTGAAATCATTGAGGTCCATAAATAGCAGAGCTAACTTTGTGTCGCTCTGACTTGCGTTGTTAATGTCTCTTTCGAGTGCGTCATTAAATGCGCGCCTGTTGTGGAGGCTGGTCAGAGAGTCGTAGCGGGCTTCTCGTTGAATGATCGCAGCGGTACGCTCACGCTCAGCAATATTGCCCAGTTGAATGGCGATTTGCTGGAGCAACCAGCTGCCTTCGTGGACTGAGTTATCCGTCGCGTGGGAATTCACTTCGATAACGCCAACAACATCCTGGCGGTCCTGAATAGGAAAATAAACGTTGTGCCCATCAGATTCGTCCGCCTTACCAATACACCGTTTGCCGGTGCGAATAGCTCGCGCGAGTAACGGGGTCGGTGGGAATACGTTGGAAGGCGGGAGCCTATAATAGGGCGTGCTTGGTGTTGAACTGCTGCGGGTATCCCAGAAGCAGACGGCGGCTACCCAGGGCACCTGATCAAGGTGTTCGAGTAGCTTTCGCGCCCCTGAGGTTAGCTGTGCTTCGCCGCTCGCTAACATGGCAGTTTCGATCAGTAGGCGATGGGCATCCGCCTCCTTTTTTAGGCGTGCGACTGAATCATCTAGCCGTTGGGCAAGTCGTTCGTGGTGAGACATCCAGATACTGGTCAAAATTGACACAACCAGGGCGCCGAGTGCGAGTGCGAGGCCTGAGAGTTGATGATTCACCTCAGGGCTGAAAGGAGACGGGTTGATAAAACGCGAATCAGGGTAAAGATAGATGAGCGCGGGCGTTAAAGTGGCGACAATTCCCCAGAACCAGAGATCACGCTGGCCGACGCACACGGCTGCAGCCAGCGGCATTAACAAATACCAAGACAGCAAGTTAGATTCTGTGCCGCCAAGCAGCATGACAGAGGCTGTACAGAGTCCGAACAGTACAAAAACAGCGACGCGCCCGACAAAGATGACCTGATGGCTCTGGCGTAACCAGAAGACGAGGCCCCCCCAAATCGAGAAGGCGACCAGATACACATAACTGAAGCTCGAAACGACGGCCTGAGCCCAGAACAGACCGAGCGGAACACACAACACCATGGCGGTAAGCATAAGGCTGTTGAGCACTTTGACCTGGCGGAACAGGCGCGGGTCGGCCTGTAGGGGATCTAGTCCACTTTGGAGGAGCTGGGTCAGCCAGGCTGATTGCCCAGATCGATCGCTGCTCGGCCTGTTGTTGACTTGTTTGGTCATGGTCAATAAATCACTGTCAGCGGCTTCGAGTTCGGTGCGAAGGCGGCTGATAGCCCGGGTGGTACTTCCCTGATTGTGTGTCTCTGCTTCTAAGGGTTTAGCAGATGTGGTCTGTGACATGACAAACCTAGCGCTGAAACCTATGGCGATCTGCTATTTGGGCAAACGGGGGCCTAAATATGTGAACCAGTACCGCAGGAATCAGCTCGAACGCTGAATAAAGATTGGCAGCAAAGCAGGGGCAAATTGGGGCGGCTTGTGGGTAGCTCTTAGTGGGTTCGGCCCGTAAACTGACTTTGCTGCCTGTCTTCACCGGTGCTTTGCGCTTGATAAATGCTTCCCTCTCTCTATTTTTAACGGCCTGCCTGTGTCTATTCAGTGTGGCGGCTATGGCGTCATCGCCTCCGGTTGCCATCGGCTGGGGATCTCTGCGAGACATGAGTCTTGACGAATTGCAGAGTGTCAACGACAAACAGGAGTCGCCGCGACTTCGACTGATATTGGCGCTTCGAGAGGTGGATGACAACGTTGTGGAAGCCTCTGCTCATCTCGAGATGGCGCTGCTTTCAGCTAATCCAGACAGTGATGAAGCGCTGCTCGGTGGTGTGCTGCAATGCTCCTTCGCGGAGCTGTTCGGTGATTCGTTGAATGTCCCTGAATGTGCACAGCGAGGCGAGAGACTGGGGCTCATCAGCGATCCTTACCCGGCCGCGCTCGGGCAAATTCATTACGGCATATGGTTGGCGACTCACGGGCACTACAAAGCGTCCCATCTGGCTAATAGGGCTGCGGAAGAACTTGCTCTGGAGGCGGGGGATACGCGTCTTGCCGCCTCAACGCAAAACAATCAGGGCGTTGATTACCTTGTTAGGGGTCTCCCGGTTCTGGCACTAAGGAAGTTTCAGGCTGCCCTAGAGCTGCTTCGTGGCTCTGATGATGCTGATAACCAGTCGCTACTGACCATGCTGACCTCCAATATTGCATCAACACATTTAGAGCTGGGTGACTTCGAGTCTGCCAACTCGCTACTGCAAAGTCTGGTCAATAGTGAGCACTATGATCGTAATAATCCCGCCAATTTAATCGATGAAGTCATTCTGGCAAAAGCCTCTCTGCCGCTCGATCGCCCGCAGGAAGGTTATGACCGTTTGAGTGCTGTGTTGGCAGCAATCGGCTCCTATGGCGTTATCGGCACTAAGGCGTATGCCTACTCTGTCGTTGGCGAGCTGGAGATTGCGCTTGGCGATGTCAAAGGCGGTATTGAAAGCTTTGCACAGGCAAAGGAGTACGCCCAGAGAGGCGGAGATTCGCTGCGTATCAATACGGTAGATATTGCGTTCGCTGATGCACTTGTGGGGTTAGGCCGCTATGCCCAGGCGCAGGCCATCATCGATGCCAGTATTGCAGAGCTTGCTGAGCGCGGGCCAAGCATGATTCAGGCACAGGCGCTGGATCTACGCGGTGATGTGCTGCGAGCGATGGGACAGCGCAGCAGCGCAAATGCTGCTAAAAGCAAGGCTCGACAGATGCAATTGAACATTGCTGGCGCGGAGCACGACATCGACTTGATTATGCTTGGGGAGTCTTTAGAACTCGCCAATCAGGCGAATGAGTTGGCGCATGCCAGGCAAGAAGCCAGGCAACGTGAGGACCGGGCGCAACGCGACATTGCTCTGCGTAACACGCTGGTCTTGGTTGCTGGCTTGCTGGCGTTTATCACCTATTTGGGCTTGTCACGCCGTTACGAACGAAAGGTCGCAAAGACAATCCAGACGGTCAATGCAGAGCTTGAGCTAAAGGTGTCAGAACGCACGGCGGCGCTCGAACTGGAGATGGCCGAGCGGTTGAAAACAGAAAGCGAAAGACAAGCTTTGGCCCAGAGTCTGGCCGAAAGTGAGAAACTTCAGGCGCTGGGGCAGCTTACGAGTGGTGTGGCACATGATTTCAACAACCTGATGACGGTGGTAACCCTTTCAGCGGGCCAACTGCGGGATGTGGCGCAGATTGCCAACAGTGAGTCGGTTCACGATGTTGATAATATTCTGTCGGCGGCAGAATCGGCGTCTGACATTACTGCAAGCTTGTTAGCCTATGCTCGAAAACAGCCACTGACTCCTCAGCCGACAAATCTTGAGTCTTTTTTGAATGAATCGTTGCCGCTCTTTGAGAGCACACTGGGCAATGGTATGAGCCTCGAAACCACCACTCACTCCTGCTCCATATTGGTAGATAGGGGGCAGCTGACAACCGCGATCATCAACCTTTTGTTGAATGCAAAAGAAGCCTTTCAAGGGCAGGGCTGCGTGCGTTTGCAGATGGCTGAGTTGTTAGAGACTAACGAGCAAGGCGAGTCGAAGCCATGGGCAACTATTTCTGTGCAAGATAACGGCCAGGGTATGACAGCCGCGGAACTGCGACGTGCCACTGAACCCTTTTATACCACCAAAGATGAGGGCCACGGCACGGGCCTTGGATTGAGCATGGTTGACGGCTTTGCCAAACAGTCTGGCGGGTTTCTGTTGATAGACAGCAACAAGGGAGAGGGTACGACTGTCACGTTGCACATTCCGCTGTGTCTCGCCACGACAACCGGTGACGTCCTAACGATTAGCGACGAACAGCATCTACCCCTCGATGGGCTCGTGATCGTTGTTGATGACCAGAAGGCAATACGGGACGTCTTATGCCGACTGCTGGAGCAGATGGGGCTTGAGACCCGCAGTGCCAGCAGTGGCGCCGAGGCGTTACTTATACTCGATCAGGTACCGTTTCCTGACCTGTTGATCACCGACCTTATGATGCCTGGAGAGATAAATGGTCAGCAATTGGCCAATGAAGTTCGTAAGCGATACATCGATCTGCCGATGTTGATGATGTCGGGTTACACCAATTCTGTTGAGTTGGATGTGGAATTCCTGCATAAGCCGTTCACTTTTGAGGCCTTGCGTCATGCAATTACTCGAGCAATGACATATGAGCACGCGGTCTGAAACCCGGTGACTCGGTGAGGGCTGTTGACCTATCTATCTTGTCGTACAATGCGTCGGGTGAACCTCGAAGGTAAGGAAACAATGCCACTGCCACTTCTGTCTAAAGGACTAGCTGAAGATTCTGATCTTTCCGCGCTTCTTCTCGAGCATATGGTCGACGTTATTACGATCATCGATGACACGGGGCTTATTGTTTACCAAAGCAAGTCCATTGTGCGTCTGCTTGGGCATCGAGCAGAGGCTATGTTGGGGCGGGAAGTGACCAACTATGTCCATGTGGAAGACGTTGCGTTGGTGGCAACAGCAATCGATCAATTGTTGTCAGGGGCATTGGAAACCAACGAGGCTGAATTTCGCTTTCTGCATTCGAATGGCGAGTATCGACAGATGCATGGCATTGCTCGGGTTTGGGCGAGAAATGGTGTTCGTGGCGTAATTGTGAATTCGCGCGATGTCACTGGCGCCTATGAAGATCGAAAAGAGCTCGCGAAGCAAAATGAGCTACTTGAAAAAACGTTTATGGTGTCCAAAAACTTGCTCACCATTTCTCTTCCCGGAAGTGGTGTGTTGCTAAGAGTTAATGACGCTTGGTGTGAAACGCTGGGGCACCAACGTGAGGATGCACTCGGCCAAACCGCGTTGTCGCTTGGTGTTTGGGGGGCGAGTCAGAACCGAGAGCGCTTCCTTGGCGAATTCGAGCGACAGGGTCGGCTGCAGAATTTCGAATCGACATGTTATACCAAAGATGGCGCCGAACGACTGATGGTTATTGACGCTCAGTTGCTTCAGGTTGCGGATCAACCCCAAATTCTTATGTCTTGTACCGACGTTACGGAGTCTCGACGAATTGAGGAGGAGCTTCGTCAGTCGCAAAAAATGGACGCCATTGGCCAACTGACCGGGGGTGTGGCTCATGATTTCAACAACCTTATTGGAGTAACCATGGGTAACGCTGAATTGTTACTCGATATGGTGGCTGACAGGCCTCGGGCGCTGCAGCACGCGCAACAGATTGTTACGGCAGCGGAGCGAGGAGCTAAACTCACGCATCAACTATTGGCTTTTTCTCGGCGTCAAAAGTTGGTACCCGAACCAGTAGATTTGACGCAACTATTAGCTGACGCTCACTCCATGCTACAGACCTCGGTCAGTGAAAATACAGTTATAGATATTCGCAGCGAGCCCGATTTATGGTTTTGCCAGGTGGATCCTAACCACCTGGAAGCGGCGATACTCAATTTGGCGCTTAATGCCCATGACGCCATGCCTGATGGTGGACTACTCCAGTTTGAGCTGAGCAACCATACCGCCGTAGAAGGTAAGTTATCGGTAATTAGCTCGGCGGTAGCTGGCGAGTTAGCTCCGGGTGAGTATGTTGCCTTAGCGATTACCGACACCGGATCGGGCATGGATGCACAAACTCGTGCACGCGCCTTTGAGCCTTTCTTTACCACCAAAGGCTATGGTCTCGGGACAGGTCTTGGACTATCAATGGTGTTTGGTTTTGTGGAGCAGTCGGGTGGCATGTTGAGCCTCCAAAGTGAAGCTGGTGCCGGCACAACCTTGACTTTGGTGTTGCCGCGAGCAACCGCGCGAGAAAGCTGCGTGTCGGTCGGAGTGTCTGATGCATTACCACCAAAACGCTTAGTCGCTGAGGCGCCTAAAACAGTTTTGGTGGTAGAAGATAACGATTCGTTGCGAGCCGTGCTTGTACGCGCGCTCGTCGAGATGGGCTACCGCGTGCTCGACGCCTCTGGAAATAATGCGTTACAACAGCTCTTGGCGAATTCCGCTGAGATCGATCTGTTGTTAAGCGACGTGATACTGAAGGAGCAAAAGCGCGGTCCTGAGATTGCGGCTGAAGTGCTTGAGCTGTTTCCAGACGTTGCGGTGTTATTTATGACGGGATTCTCACCGGATGAGTTACTATTGGGTGCCGAGTATCCGGTGCTAACGAAGCCGTTCACTCTTGTGGAGCTATCCGAAGTAGTCCACAACATACTATGGACCGACAAAAAACAAAGCGGTTAGCGGCCGCGTCATTCGCTGGAGGCGGTGACGGCAGTCTTTTCATAAACCCGTTTGAAGCTTAAATCATCGCGGCCACCGTCTAGCTCGATGTAAATCGTGAGCCTCGTGCCATTGTTACTGAGCACATAACGTTCAACCACGGGCATTCGGCCGCCCTTCGAGTTGATGATAAGGTCGCCGTCCTTCCAGCCGCTGTCTACGGTTAGCTCGCCTCGTTTGCGTTCACCCCAGCTGACGTCTCGGTAGTGAGTGCCATCGAATTCCATGCCCATCGACTCAACGCTCTGTTCGATCTCTATGGTGGTGGCTTGCAGGCTCATGATTTGTACAGTGCCGCCTCGCACTGGGGCTTGTGCACCTGAGCCCGGCGCTCCTCCCTGCTTGTTTTTGCCGCCGCCGTTACTTCCACCCCCTCGGCCGCCGCCCCCTCGACCACCGCCGCCCCCTGGTCGTGAGCCTGTAGGTCGACCTTGGGCTTTGCCGCGGCCTCCACGGCTGGCTTGTTGTTTGCGATTGAGGCCGGCCAAGGCAGGGGAGTCGCTGAGTGCGTTGTTGAGTTGCCACACACCGGAGAGGTCATAGTTCTCGGGAGGGGTGGTGCTCAGACTGGCGCAGCCAGCCATAACAAGTCCGAGCCCTGTTACTAACGCCCCGCGTAATAGAGTGAAGATAGGTTGCGGCAACGGCATAAATGACATCCTTTTGGGCAGGGTGGAGCTTTAGCCAGGGAACGATGGCCACCCTCTACGGGTGGCAGTAATCGTTAAGCGTACCTAGCCAGATGGTGCCATTGAGCTCTTGGAATGTGTAGGCATTGTGGAGCTAGTGAGTAGATTTTAGGGACCTACACACGTGCGCTCTATTTGACGCTAACTTGAATGGGCTTGGTCTTGCCTTGGCCGTAGAGATTCACCTCGAGCTTTGAAATCGCGTGCACCAGCGTATTGGGGGCGTAGGTGATCTTGCCGGTGTATTCGATGTTCGGGAAGCGCTCGAACAGTTTTTCGTAAGACACGCGCAACTGCATTTGTGCGACGCGTTGACCAAGGCACTTATGCACCCCATAACCAAAGGCAAGATGCTTCGAGACGTTGTCTCGGGTTAGGTCAAAGTTATCAGGATTGGGGAAGATGTCTGGATCGCGATTGGCGGCGCCGTACCACATCACTACCTTTTCGTCTTTGGCGATCCGCTGACCATTTAGCTCGGTGTCCTCTGTTGCGGTTCGGCGCATGTGCTTAACTGGCGACACCATTCGCAGCGCTTCATCAGACATTGCCGGAATGAGTGAGGGATCACTCAGCACCATGGCACGTTGCTCTGGAAATTCGGTCATCAATTTGATCGTGCCCGATAGCGAGTTTCGGGTCGTATCGTTGCCCGCAAAAATGATGAGCAACCACGATCCGTCGAGGTATTCCTGCGGCAGGTCTTCGTTATCCAGTTGGGAGTGCGCAATGATTGTGAGCAAATCCTCGCGCGGGTTTATGCGTCGGTCTGCCATTACCTTGGCGCCGTAAGCGAACATGTCTTCGACAACGCGTTTGAAGCGAAACGGAAACATGGGTTCGCTTAAAAAGGTTCTGAACGGATTTGTTAGAAACTGACCCGCCATTTCCAGATAGTGCATCCAGTGCACCACCTGCTGACGATCTTCTTCATCAACACCTAACATCTCGCACAGTGTGTAAAGCGGCAATTGATTGGAGAAGACATCGACAAAATCAAGAACCGGCCCCTTTGCTTCGAGGTCATCAAGCAGTGAGTCAACCTTTTGACTGACGTTCTCTCGCAGCTTGGCAACATAAGCCGGAATAAAGAAATCCTTTTGCTGGATGCGCATATGCATGTGTTTTGGCTCATCCATGCTGATCAGGTTGTCCATAGACGCCCGAATCAGAATTTCTGGCTTCCAGTCTTTGCGAGCAGGAACGGCCATATTCATTCCGCCGCGCTCCGAGGAGAACAGGTTGGTTTGTTGCTCCACGTTTTTAATGTCGTCGTATTTAGAGACAGACCAGTAAGACGATGCTTCGCCGCGCATTTGGGACCACATCACAGGCGCTTGGGAGCGCATTTGTTCGTACAGCGCGTAGGGATGGCCTTGGGTCCAGGAGGTGGGGTTCCACAGCGGCATATCGGTTTCGAGCATGGGGTAAACGGCACTAAAAGCGGGGTCTTTTGCGCCTGTGTCGACAAGGATTTTATCGCTGATTAACTCGGTCATATCTGGTGCCTGATGGTCATGGATTGATGGCGTTGGCTATTTGGTTATCAATTTACGGCTTGGAGGCCGTGCGTTATGCGCGTTCTTGCAAGTAGTCGGTAAGGGTCAAATCGTGAGTCTCTTGCCAGTATTGGTGCAGGCTAAACGGGGAGTTGTTAATCACTTTCCCTGCGCCATTCTTGTACCAACTGCTAACCCCTGCGTGACCCCAGGCTAACTCCCGACTGATGGCTTGCACACGCTTATTGTAGGCGCTGTTTACCTCTTGTTTGACTTCAAGACTCGCCAGTTGTTCGGTAATCATGCTCGCTAGGCACTGCATCACGTAATGGATCTGGCATTCGACCTGATAGATGATGCTGCCGCCGTGAACGATGTTTGTGTTTGGGCCATACAGGCAAAACAGGTTGGGGTAATCGGGGACCGTGATGCCCTGATAAGCCTCAGGGTCATCGCCCCAGGTCTTGGCCAGTGAATCGCCAGACTTGCCGACAACCTCCATCGGCCACAGAAACAGACTTGACTGAAAGCCGGTGGCATAGATGAGAATGTCGAGAGGGTGGAGCTCGCCATCTGCTGTCCGAATGCCTTCCGGTACGATTTCATCGATGCCGCTTGTCACCAAGGCGACGTTGTCCTGGGCAAGCGTTTGGTACCAGCCGTTGTCTATGATGAGGCGTTTACCCCAGACCGGAAAATCAGGTGTGCACTGGGGTGCCAGGTGCGCTTTGGGTCCAAGTTCGTCAGCAATATAGCCGGTAAGGGCCTGGCGCATGCCGTCGCTCATCTCATTCATCGCGCGATCAGGGTGTTGCCAGTCCGGGTCAGCGCAGACGGCGTCCCAGTTGCGATCGGCATAGGCAAAAACCATTCGTGCTCGATGCCACTGGGCAAAGCTGGGTATGTGGTTTAGCGCCCAGCGTGTGCCGTCTTCCACTTTTCGGTAGTAGTCTCTTACCGGTGATACCCAGTGAGGAGTGCGCTGGAAGACAGATGTTTTAGCGGCACGCTCAGCGGTTTTTGGCAGCAGTTGTACCGCACTGCAGCCTGTGCCAATGACGCCGACCCGCTTGTTGTCGAAATCGATGTCTTGCCAACGGGCTGAGTGAAACGCTGAACCTGTGAACGATTCGTGGCCTTTGATATCTGGAACCATCGGTCGATTGAGTTGGCCAACGGCGCTGATAACAACGTTTGCGATAAAGGTTTGTCGATCGCCAGACTCGCCGATCGTGGTTACGTTCCATTCGCGCCGCTCGGCGTTGTATATGGTTTTTTCTACTTCGGTATTGAAGTGGATGTGCTCGCGAACGCCGAAGTCATCGGTACACTTTTCAAAGTAACCATGGAGTTCATCACGCTTTGAAAAGTAGCCCGACCAATCAGGGTTGCGATTGAAGGAGTAAGAGTAGAAGTGATTGGGCGTGTCTACACCGCAATCGGGATAGCGGTTTTCAAACCAGGTGCCACCAACGGCCGAGTTCTTTTCCAGCACCTGGAAGTCGATACCGGCTGATTTTAGTTTGGCTGCCATGCCGATACCGGACATGCCGGCGCCGACGATAATGACCTTGAACCTAGCTTCGGGCTGTTCAGCCTTTTCGCCGTGGTTGACGGCTGCGAGCGTGTCTTGCCACTGCGCGTCGCGGTCGACAAAACCGGTCTCCTCCAACAGCATTGCAGCGTAATCACGCTCCATGGGCTCGCCAATGCTGAAAGCCATCATGCGTTGAAAGGTGTCGAGATCGGGTATTGCTGTTGATGTGCTGCCAGCGTCTCTGGCAGCAATTAGCAGGGCGAGGGCGGCGGTCTGTATCTCAGCGGCCTGCTCCTCTGTATAGGCTCCGGAATCATCAGGAATTAGGCTGCCTTCGGGGGCAACGATAGGAGCGGGCGCCCAGTCAGGCCCGAGCCATCTGGATTCAAGAGGATTGGCGCAATCCAGCTGCGCCATAACTTGCAGGAGTATCGGTAAGTTGACCTCGGTCAGTGCCGCGGCAATTGCGGAATCATCCGCGGGGATTTCTACGTTCATGCTGTTTCTCCGGATGAAGGCTATTTCGGTGAGGGGGCAGTGTCCTGGTCTGCGTCGGGGTCTTCGTTCCCCGCCCAACCGTCGGGGTTTGAGCCGCGCAACTGCTCTTGATAGGCCTCTTCTTCTGCTATCACCGCCTGAATTTCGGCCAGCACACCATCGACATCCGCGGGCGCCTCATCGTCTGCGAACACACCGGTGAGTGCCGTGTCTTCGGTCAGTGTGCCCTGTTCGTAGAGGTCCCACATTTCTTGCGCATAGCGGGTTTCGAGTAGTTCAGGGGCGAACTCTGCGTAGCTGATTGTAATGTTCTGTACATCACGGATCAGCATGGCTTCAGCGTTGTTGTTTGAGGACGCGTCAACGGCCTGTGGCAGGTCTATGATCACCGGACCATTTTCATCAACGAGCACGTTGAATTCTGACAGGTCACCATGAACCAAGCCGGCGCACAGCATGCGTTTCACAAAATCCATGACTAGGGCGTGATCTTCGACGGCCTGTTCAGGGGGCATAGTGACGTCAGCGAGCCGGGGGGCTACGTCTCCGTCAGCACCTTTGATGAGTTCCATCAAGAGCACACCATCTATGCAGCCGTAGCTCTCAGGGACGCGCACACCGACCTCGGCGAGCCGTCTGAGAGCATCTACCTCAGCGTTCTGCCAGACGTCCTCAGCCTGTGATCGACCAAACTTGGAGCCCTTTTCCATGGCTCGAGCGCGCCGGTTGTTGCGGACCTTGCGACCTTCCTGGTATTGCGCTGCCTTCTTGAAGGAGCGTTTGCTGGATTCTTTGTAGACCTTTGCGCAGCGCACCTCACCACTAGAGCGCACGATGAAGACATCGGCCTCTTTGCCACTCATCAGACGGCTCACAACCTCGTCAACCAGGCCATCTTCGATGAGTGGGAGTATGCGTTTGGGTGTTTTCATGGTCTCAGGCAAATCCAGTCGGGCGAGCGCGTTGGTGTGTTCAACCGC
>JALZVT010000137.1 GCA_023300545.1 Pseudomonadales bacterium | reverse complement strand
GAAGAAGAAGCGCAGCAGATCGCTAAAGCGATCGAGATTCACACCCGGGTAACGGGCAGCAGGCCCTTGGGCTGGTACACCGGTCGCGATAGCCCCAATACGCGCGAGCTGGTGTTGGCCGCTGGCGGTTTTCTGTATGACTCGGATTCCTATGCAGACGATCTGCCGTATTGGCATTCAACCCCTAATAGCGCGGTGAAGCCGCATCTGATCATTCCCTACACGCTGGATGTGAACGACATGCGCTTTGCAACGCCCCAGGGGTTTAACAACGGCGACCAGTTCTTTGGTTATCTGCGCGACACCTTTGATTATCTGTATGCAGAAGGCGCGCAATTGCCGCGCATGATGAGCGTGGGATTGCATTGCCGCATTGCCGGCCACCCAGGCCGTGCGATGGCGGTTCGACGGTTTTTAGAACACATAGCCCGGTTTGAGGATGTGTGGGTTTGTCGACGGGTGGATATCGCGCGGCATTATCATGCGAACCATTCGCCTTAAATCCAGCAATCCAGCGCATCCAAGCCAATATGAATGCATAACCCAATGCCCAGGATTCTGGTTTTGGGGTACACCACTAATGCTGCATAAACCAAGATCGGCACCACCGTATGCAGTGGGTGAAAGCCGATGCTGCACCGGCCGGCGTCGTAGATGGGAGTGGCCAGCAGGTGATCAATATCGATTGCCATGCCTAGCATCATCAAACCAAACGCAGCGAGCCAGCGAGTGCGGTAGAAACTGGCCGCACACAGCAGCGGTACCAGAGCGTGTAAAAGCAGATGCAGCATGGTTCGAGGTTAGTCGCTCGCGCTGACCCAAGTTACCAACACCGCGCGTTCCTGTGGCGTGATGTTAGTCATGTTGGCCAGCGGCATGTAGTTGGTTGAAATTGAGCTGATGACTCGAGCGGCCTGGGGAATGAGATCTGCTGGTGTTTCAAATACCAGCCCGCCGGGCGGTGTCGCGTAGCCGGCGAAGGTGGGCTTCTGCGCGTGACAACTGGTGCAGTGCTTACTCAGAACAACCTGAACCTGAGTCTGGCTGACGGTTCCTGTTGCAGCAGCCAGCGGTTGCGCCTTTGTCAGGCTGGCACCGATTGCAACGGCGACAAACAAAATGGCCGCAACAACTAAAATGGCGGGCCGATCTCTGCCTTGATGTTTGACGTTGAAATAGTGCCGAGCAAGCGCAGCGATCGCGCTGATCATGGGCACCAACGCCCAGGCGTGTGGGTGGTTGAAAACAAACGCCGAGTGGTTCGACAGCATGCAAAACAACACGGGCAAGGTCAGATAGTTGTTGTGGGTAGAGCGGTGTTTGGCGCGTATTGCCAGCTGCGGATCGGGCTTGTTGCCCGCTTCAATCGCGGCAATAAACGCCCGCTGTGAAGGCATGATAATTAGAAAGACATTGGCCGCCATGAGTGTCGCGATCATCGCCCCGACGTGCAGCATGGCCGCGCGTGGTGCAAACAACTCAAAAGCCAGCGCGCTGGCCAAAACAATCAAGGTGACCAGTGCAAACGCCTGGCGCTTCACCGTACCACCGATAGCCGTGCGCATGATGAGTTCGTAGCAGGCAAGACCGAAAGCCAGGAACGCGATACTCGCAGCTATGGCCAGAGTTGGATCTTCGATGAGTCGGTTATTACCCACCAGATAAGTGTCTGCGCGAACGTAATAAAGCAGGATGAGCAGCGCGCTGCCGGTTAACCAGGTGCTGTAAGCCTCCCACTTAAACCAGTGCAGGCGGGTGGGCATGGGGGTGGGGTGAGAGGCGTACTTGCCAACTTCATAAATGCCACCACCATGAATCGCCCACAGATCGCCGGCAAAGCCTTTGGCCAGTTTTTCATCACTGGGTTGCTGCAAGCTGAGATCGAGCCAGATGAAATAAAACGACGCGCCGATCCAGGCAATGGCCGTAATAACATGAGCCCATCGCACCAACAGGTTGAGCCAATCGAGTAATTCAGCGGTCATGAGCTGGTGTCCTGTTGGGCGCGGTCAAAGACTTTCTTGCCGGCAACCCAGGTTTGTTCAATGGCGTCGTCGCCGCCCATAAACATGGCGGCAAAAATTTGCTCGGTTAAGGTTGCGCCGTTGGCAAGGCGTCGCTCAAGCATGGAACCCGGGCGGGGCTTGAGCACCGTAATGTCAGCTTCGAAGCCAGCGCTGATTTGGCCGATCTTAGCGCCGAGCCCCAGCGCTTCGGCGTTGCCGCGGGTGATGGCGTGCAGGGCTGTCATCGGGTGCCAGGTTTGATTGTTGAGTTGGCTGACCTTGTAGCCTTCCGCAATGGTGGTGAGCATCGAAAAGCTGGTGCCGCCGCCCACGTCGCTGCCAACGCTTAGGGTTACGTTGTGATCGCGCAGGCGATCGAGGTTCAGCAAGCCACTACCGAGAAACAGGTTCGAGGTAGGGCAGAACGCAATGCCGGCGCCGGTTTCGGCGAGACGATCCAACTCACGCGGGCTTAGATGAATACCATGAGCAAACACAGAACGCGGCGTTAACATGTTGAACTGGTCGTAGACGTCCACGTAGTCGTGAGCCGCGGGAAACAGTTCGAGGGTTGCCGTTATTTCGTCGGGGTGTTCAGCCAGATGCGTGTGCAGGTAGGTACCTGGATACTCCGTCAGAAGCTCGCCAGCCGCGCGCATCTGGTCGTCGGTGCAGGTAATCGCAAATCGTGGGGTGACAGCGTACTGGGTGCGGCCACGGTTGTGCCAGCGTTCGATCAACTCAGCGCTTTCAGCAATGCCGTCGCCGCTATCACGCAGGCCGTCGGGTGCGTTGCGGTTCATCAGCACTTTGCCCGCGATCATGCGTGCGCCATGGCGTTCAGCGCTTTCAAGCAGTGCGTCAGTGGTGTGTTTGTGCACGGTGGTGAAGGTCAATGCGGTGGTGGTGCCGTGGCGAAACAGAGTCTGCATAAAGACCTCGGCCTGGGCCCTGGCGTAGTCGAGATCTGCGTAGGCAATTTCAGCCGGAAAGGCGTAGCGCTCGAGCCAGTCGAGCAGTTGGGTGCCATAGCCCGCGATAATGTCCATTTGCGGGTAGTGAATATGAGTGTCGATGAAGCCAGGCAACAACAGCGAGCCACGCAGGTCGGTGCACTGAGCTAAGCTGCCGCCACTCTCGACAAAGGCGTCAGCGCTCTGCACCTGATCAATCACGCCCTGAGTGATGCTGATGATGGCATCACTCAAGTAATTCACGCCCGTGCCAAGTGCCGCTGGATCGGCCGTGAGATTGCTGGGCTGGGCGCTGAAACTTAGGTAAGCACCGCGGAGTAAGGTGTCGGGCAACGGGTAGTCCTCTTTAAGTGGTTGGCGGGCGTGCAGGCTAGCTGCCGCGATAGCTTGAAAAACCATATCTGTTGAGTAGCAACGGCACGTGGTAGTGGCGTTCGTGATCTACCGTGAATTCAATGCGCACGCGCGGGTAAAAACTTTGCTGATCGCGCT
Organism: Pseudomonadales bacterium; assembly: GCA_023300545.1. GTDB lineage: Bacteria > Pseudomonadota > Gammaproteobacteria > Pseudomonadales > Azotimanducaceae > JALZVT01. The sequence continues at coordinate 1,336 of JALZVT010000137.1, read as the reverse complement.
GGGTAAACCACTCGCCGATGGCAAAGGTGAGTTCGTAAGTGCCTTTTACAAGGTGAGGCCAGTCGCTCGCGCGACCGTCTGCGTCAGTGGTGCTTTGGGCCAGTGTCGGGCCAGCACAGCCGTCGCTGTCGGTGCCGCGCAGTTCAACGCGCACACCTTGCGCGGGTGCGCCTTCATCGAGGTTGAGAATGTGCGTGCTGAGAGTTGAGTTGCTCATGATTGTTGGGTGCTGTCCTGGGTTTGGTTTGCAGAAGCGGTGTTGAGAAGGCTCTGTTGCAGGCGCAGCTGCATAATTTTTAGTTGCTCGCCGGCGGCGTTGCGGTGTTCGATGGTTGTCGGGTTAGCAATGCGAGCGTTGAGCAAATCGAGCATCTGTTCGGCGCTCTTACCGGTGGCAAAAACAATAAAGGTAAAGCCATGGCGTTCGCGATAGGCGATGTTCTGAGCGGCCAGGCGGTTAATGGTTTGGTCACTCGCTTGCAGTACTTGACCCTGCTCCGCGTTTGCCTGGGATGCGTATTTTGTTCGGAGCAGTTCAACATCGCCGATCGCCGGGTGCGCGGCGAAGGCGGTGAGTAAGTCGTCGAGCGTGGCGTTTACCCAAAGCTTTTCTGCGCGAGCACCAAGCCCTGCAACGCTTGTGTATGGGCGCTCAGCAACGACAGCGCTTGCCCAGGCGGGGGCGGCACACCAGTGCGTAACGAGTTTTAACGCATCGTCTCGGGTGGCCGCATTAAAACGGACCAGACTGTCGGGGCTGGTGGCTGCGTCTGGGTGCGCTGCTTTGTTGTGATCGGTAGGCGTATTGGTGCTCACCGCGTTCGCCTCCGTTCGTGCAGCGTCGGGGGCGTGTCAGTCGTCATCAAAACCTGCTCCTGTACGAGAGCGGATTTGATCTGTTGCCAGCTTAGATCTGAGTGTGATGCTTGTCTTGTCTGGTGTGCGCTGTCGGCAGCGCCTGAGATATTCAGTAGCTCGGCAACAATAGCGATCGCAATGGCGGTGGGCTGCTTGTCGGTGGCGGAGCCGGCGCCCAGTGGGCAGCGAATTTGATTGATGTCGTCGAGCGCAAAGCCGTCGTTAATGAGTCGCGCCCGAAAACGTTGCCATTTGGTGTTGGAACCGATCACGCCAAGACTCGCGAAGTGTTGGCGGCCACGTTGCAGTGCGCTGACCAATAACGCGTAATCCAGTTGATGGTCGTGGGTGACGATCACTACGTGGGTTTGCTCTGCCAGTTCAGTCACGGTATTTGTTGGTGTTGCGACCCGGTGGCAGAGTGTCACGCGCTCGGCGGGAGCAAGATCGCCTTCGGGAGTGCGAGACGCATCGTCAG
>JALZVT010000136.1 GCA_023300545.1 Pseudomonadales bacterium | reverse complement strand
GACATTGTTCCCTTTGCCAGATTTCTTGCTGAACTCACCCAAGACGCGAAGCAGTGATGCTGGCCACGTTTAACTGCTGCGAGATAGAGTCAGCCTTGCTTCGGCCATAGGTAGGTGAAGTCGCGGTTAAGTAGAGAAAGCTAGTTGCGCTTGCGTCACCAGCATCCTTGTATTTGCAAAACAGACACAACCCAATGTGAACTGATTTCCCCGTCTTCGGCATACTAAAAGCTAGTCGATCAAGGATGAATTTGATGTCTTTCCAGCTGCTTCGCCCTACCGGTCCCGCACACGGCCGCTTAGCGGCGTTGGCCGCGCTCTCTCTCGCGCTCTTTACGCCTCACGCCTACGCCACAACAACAATCGTTTCATCCGTGCTGCCGACCGGCCGTTCTGTGGAAACCAATCAGAGCGCTACGTTGTTTGCCACCATCATCAACGCAGGCAGCGAAGACGCGACCAACTGTCGCATCGAGCGAGATGCAGCGGTTCCGGTTGATTTCGAGTTTCGAACAACCGACCCATTAACAAACGAGCCGAATGGTGCCGCCAACGCTCCGGTCACCATCCCCGCTGGCGCTGCCCAGTCTTTTGTCATGGCCTTGTCCTCGCCTACCACCCAGGACGTTGTTGAGTTCGAACCCCGATTTCTGTGCGACAACGCACCCTTGGTCAATCCGATTGTCGGGCTTAACACGTTCACCTTTTCTGTATCAGCGACGCCGGTGCCGGACATCGTGGCATTGAGTGCGACGATCAGTGCGGATGGCATTATCGAGCTACCCCAGCGCGAAAGTGCCAACGCCTTTACTGTCGCAACCATCAATCTAGGTGCGACCGGCGGCATACGGGTGTCTGCGCAACTAAGTAACACGAGGCTACCGACGTCTATCGCCCTGTGTGAGACAGATCCCGCAACGTCGATCTGCATCACACCGTCAACGCCAGTGAGTGGAGAGCTGGCTCTTAGCATGCCAGCGGGCAGCACCAAAACCTTCGGCTTGTTTGTCAGCGGTATCGACGACGTTCCATTCGACCCGGCAAACAATCGCGTGTTTGTGCGTTTCAGCGATGCAAATGGCGTTGCCAGAGGGTCGACCAGCGTTGCGCTTCGAACCCGTTCACGAAGCGAAACCGAGCCACTGCAATTGGTTGAACGCATTGCCTCTGAAGCCATAACGTTCCCAATTGCTTCCCTGAAGATATTGCTTGGACTCGAGCGCGAACTGCTCCAGGGGGCATCTAGTCTGGCAGCCAACGGCACAATGACTGCAACATCGCCCTGCGCTCAAGGCGGCTCCATCGACTGGAGCCTCGATGATCGCAACACAGACGGTACACTTAGCGCCGGCGATATCATGACCGGTTCTATAATAGATTGCCGACTCAGTATCGGAACCACAAACGAAGGCCAGATTGAGTTTCGTATCTCCCGATTACAGGCTCGCAGCGACACCTCCTGGTCGTTAGGTGGCGAAGTAAGAATCCTGTCGGCGCTAGGCCTTAGCGATTCGCAAAGTGCACGCTCCTTCACCGGGGGATTCGTTTTTGATCACGTCCGCACCCCGAACAGCAGCGGGAGCTCAGACGTCAGTGCCAGTTTTACCCATCTTGATGACCTGCCCTTAAGGGCCGTCTCAGGCGAGGACGAATTCAGCCTGAGAGAGTGGACATGGAGCCGGACAACTAGCGCAGGCCTAATCAGCGACAGCTTTACGGGGGTGACGACCAGCCCATCTCTGGGAGGCCAGATGAACTGCGCTTTCACAGACGTTGTGGCCCCACTTTTTGCAGATGTGCCAGATACCGGTGAACTGATTTGCACGGGTCTCAATGGGGCTCAGATAACGCTAACCGGCAGGGATACGTCGACCGGTACATTCGCTAATCTCAGCATCGATAAAACCGGATCCGGTGTTTTTTCAGTGATTGAGGAAAATTCTAGCTGGACAAGGTTTGTAGGGTCACTATTTAGCACACCTCCCGGAGTCACTCTGCGCCCACCGCAGTCTTTACCACTCGAGGCCAACGCGAGCATCAGCGTCGCCGTAAACGAGTTTGTACTGAATCCGAGCAGAGCCGAACTGTATGTAGCAAATCCGGTGGGGGTGCTGGTGTTGAACCCAGCCACTCTAGACGTAATCACTGCCATCGACCTACCGGACAGCGTCGGCAGTCTTGCCGTGAGCCCTGATGGCGCTAATCTGTATGTCGGCTATGAAAACCGCGGTGAAATAGAGCGCATCGACGTTGACTCGCGCAGCCCGATGGCTACTGTTGACCTTGGCGACGACTCGTCCTTTGGAGAATTATTCGCCGAAGACATCGAAGTTGATCCGGGTGACCCTACCCGTGTTGCTGTTTCCCTGTTTCGAAAGGGCGTTAGCCCACGCCACGCCGGAGTGGCGTTGATTCAAAACGATGTGAGGCTCGCCAATCAGTCGCAGGATCACACGGGGTCAGATCGAATCACCTTCAACAACGAAGGTCGTTTGTTTGGCTATAACAATTCTTCGACAGAGTTTGGCTTGCGGGAACTCTTGCTCGATGAAAATGGAGTCACGCAAGGTGAAGTTATCACTGATTTCTTCAGCGGCTTTGGCAACGACATCTTTGCGGCAGGTTCTCTCCTCGTATCCGGTGGGCGCACGCCGACGGTTGTCAACTTCGACGAAAAGAAGATTACCGGTCAATTCATCAACCAAGATTTCGAATTCAACCGCGGTATAAGTATTGATACGACGGCCAATCGCATGTGGATTATTGGCAGTGACGTGCTCACCTACGACCTGCAAAGCTATGCATTACTGGGCCGAAACCGTAGCCCGCTAGGTGATGATATTCTGGGTACGGTCGCAACAGCCGACACCATCATCGTTGCTGAAAGCAACCGCATTAGCGTGTTCGACAAGAATACCATTCGAGAAAACCAGGTTTCAGACTGTTCACCGGAGC
>JALZVT010000135.1 GCA_023300545.1 Pseudomonadales bacterium | reverse complement strand
CAGTATCGAAGACGCTTTTTTCAACGCCCGAAAACTGGTGGCCGACCGCGAACGGCAGGAAGGCTTTAAGCCGTCAGAGCCACAGATTCATATTGGTAATCGCATCCGCACAAAGTTGCGCCAGATCGCCAAAAAAACAGATCACAACACGTCTACGCCTTTACTCACTCTAAGCCAAAATAAGGAAGTTACGCCATGAAGACAGTATTGAAGAACTCATACAAACCCGTCGCACTGTGTCTATTACTGTTACTAAGCAGTTTGGCGCAGGCTGCAACGTCAATGGAGCAGCTACTTCGTCTTGGCGGTCTCGAGCGACAACTCGCAGAGTTTCCGGAACAGGTTAGCGCTGGAATAAGTGCTGGCATCAATAGCCAAAGTCAAAGTGGCCCGGTCAAAGAGTTGCCTGGGATCGTCAGTAAGGCGCTGGTTGATGTTGATCTTTTTGGCACCATCAGCAAGCGCATGGAGAGTCAATTCAGCAACGCAGAAGTTGAAAAATTGATGCTCTGGTACCGCTCCGAGCTTGCTCGGGAGATCACCGAGCTGGAAGTTCAGGCGAGCAGCCCTGAGACGCAGGAGCGAATCGCTGCGCAGCTGAACAGCCTGCTTGCGAACAGCGCCTATGTTGCCCGGGCAAAGCGGATGGATGAACTGTTGAAAGTCACCGATTACACGCTGGTCATTGCTGAGGTGAGCCAACTGGCCATTATCGACGGTATGCTGGCCAGTAATCCTGAGGCCCTTGCCAGCAGAGATGCCATTGTTGCGCAACTCAGTGAACAGCTAAAGCAACTTAGGCCACAGATCGAGCAGGGCACAATCGCCTCGCTGAGTTATACCTATCAGTCTCTGAATGATGCGCAATTCGATAGTTATCTGGAGTTTCTCAACCGGCCGGACACCGAGAAATTTAACACGGCCCTGCAGGATGAGATGACCCGGGTTATGCGTACCACTTTTGACATGCTCGGCAAAAAACTGGGTGCCTTTATGAGCCAGCAAGCAGAAACCGCCCAGCCCTAAGCGTGGTGCTTTTAAGGGCGCGGACGCTCAGAATCCGCACCCTGTTTTAGGGTGCCGCCGTATCTGTTACTGCAATTCAACACGGCTCAATATGTATTCGCCAACAATTGTTCGTAGCTCAGGATAGTTCTTGGCGATTTCTTTGCTTTGCTGATAGCTGCGCTCGCCCCACTTCTTCATGAAAGCGTTGTATTTTTTCTTGCTCTCCACCATGTCGCTCATGGACTCCATGGTAACGATTAGAACGACGTTGAAGTCGCCACTGTCAGGCAGGCGACTGACGTAGATGTTGTAGTCCTTGATATGGCCGAGATCTTTGGCCACTTCATTGCTGGCCACCCAGGTCTGCGCAAGTCCTTCCAGGTAGTCTTCGCCCTTGCCCGCATCCACCTTGACGGTTGTCATACTCATTATTTCTTTGCTGAGTTCGTAGTCTTTGTAAAGTTCGAAGTCGGCCCAGCTTGGGGCGCTCAGAAGCAAGACGAGCGTTGCCGCGATGGTGCTGATGAGTGATTTTAATCGCATGTTTATTCCTTTTGGGTTTCGAGTGAGTGTCTGTCCCAAGCCGACGTCCTTGCCTGATTTGCCATCGGCAGACCCGCGGTATCAGGCCTGAATAGAAGAGAAAAACCCTCTGGAAAATGTCCTGATTTCCATGTGAAAATGTCCCTAGGCGTGCCGTCTACTGAGAACTAACAGATATGTTGCGAGGCAACTCGTTTTGGGTTCGTACACTTTGAGTGCGCCACCCTTTCGCTTAGGTGACCTGGTGGTCTACCCGGATCGGTGTGCGGTCGCTGGTCCGTCGGGCGAGCGCCATCTCGAGCCGAAAGTCATGGCGTTACTGCTGCAGTTGGCAAGCCAACCGAACACCGTCGTGTCGCGCCGCGACCTACTCGATTCGGTTTGGGCAGACATGGTGGTGTGTGATCAGGTACTCACGCGCTGTGTATCGCAATTGCGCAAGGCTCTGGGTGGGCGGTCAGGCCCGGTTCAACTCATTCAGACTATTCCCAAGACGGGCTATTGTCTGAATGGCGCGCCAGTTTCTCTGGATCAGGCTCCGCAGCTCTTGCCACGTCTGGAGGCCGTTGATCTTGTAGAAGTCGATACCTTGGCAGTGCTGCCGTTGCAGATGCTGTCAGCAGAACAACCCGAACAATTTCTGGGAAAGGGACTGTCGCGAGACCTTACGCAACTGCTGTCACTGGTGCCTGGTCTTCGCGTGGTTGCCTCCAGTTCAGTCGAGCACGGCTTAACTCATCATCTCGATCCGATCGAGTTGGCGCAGAAGCTTGCGTGCCGCTATGTTGTTTGCGGTGTGATCGAATATCAGGGGGCAACGTTTCGGCTTCGACTCGAACTGATTGATGCTGTAAGCCGTCAGCAACTCTGGGCGCGCCGTTTCGACGAGCAAATTGGCGAGTTCTTTGCGGTGCAAGATACGCTGGTGCAACAGATAGCACGGGCCCTGTCGGCGGCGCTAACGCTGGGTAAGGTTCAGCAAATTCAATCTCGTGGCGCTTTTAACCTCAGCAACTATGAGCGCATTCAGCTGGCGGAAGATGCTCGCCGTAACTACAGTCGTGAAGCGGCCGCGTTTATTGTTGAAAACCTAGAAGCGGTGTTAGCGACGCAGCCGTCTGATGCCGTAGCGCATGCACTGTTGGCGATGCAGCTCTCACAAAATCTCGTCAGCGGTTGGTGTGACGACAGTGAGCAGACCCAGCATCAAGGGTTAGCGCACCTGCAAGAGGCTCTGCGCCTGTCACCTAATGATGCCCAGGTGCTCATGGCCGCCGGAATTGCTGCCTTGATGCGCGGCGACCATCAAGGGGCCCTGCACTTGCTGAGCCGGTCTCTTGATAAGAACCCGAATGAGGCGCACACGCTGGCCGAGTACGCTATGGCGCGATTTTACGTTACCCGGGAGTTGGCGCCGAGTATTGCGCTGCTAGAACAGGCTGAGCAGGCGGCACCGCAGCACCCAAGATTCGCAATCTGGGCATACCGTCGAGGAATTTGCCACTACGAGGTGGGTGACTATACAGCCGCCATTGAGGCTTTTGATGAGGGTACCGCACGTACTCCTAACTACCACCATATCTACTTAACCAAGGCTCTGGCCTTAATAGCCATGAACGACTGCACCGGCGCTCGAGTGGCTATCGGCCAGGCGCTGAGCTGTGCACCTGAACTGATCTGTAAGAATTATCTTCGTGGGGTGCGTGGGTTTGGCTTGGCGGTTTCTGCACAACAAAGCCGTACCTTTAACAGGTTACGGGCGAGTTGCACGCTACGGGCCGAAGTCTGATCGAGTTAACTGGCGCGATGACTGTCTGCTGATCATCGGCCATCTGTCTTAACAACATTCGTTTGGGGCGGGTGGGCTGATAAGCTTCCCGATGAACCCGGTTCAGATAGGACTACACGTTATGCAAAACGCGCCAGTTACCTCATTCGCGATCGCTTCCTCGTTGCCGATAACGCTCTGGCCCCTCGGCGGATTGGCCTTGTCAGCGCATCGATCGGGCGCAGATTTCGATTTTTCCATAGCCGCTATCGTCATACCGCTGCTGTTCGGAACCTTCCATGTAATTTGTCGGGCACGAGGCTTACCCCAGAGCAGAAAAGCCTACCTGTTTGCCGGAGCCGGGTTGGGGTTGGTGATGGCAAGTATTGGTACCTTCGTAGCCAATGTGCCAGAGACGGTCTATGGGCTAGTGGGTAATACGCGCTATTTGGCATTGCTTGGCGGCCCAGTATTTTACGGCGCAGTTTGGGGGTTGGTGCTTTGGCCGGCGGAGCAATACGTTCTGCGTGAGATGGGCCGGGCCTAACAGTTCGCTGCAACTCCTGTGCTGGTTTGTCGGAGCAACTCAAGCGCGAAGCGCTGCCAGCCATGAGCGCGTAAACACATCGCCCGGCGTGACCGCACTTCCATTATGGCATCTTCAGGACTAAGCCCGTGACGCTGGCAGAGATAATAGGCAAGGAAAAGCCCCGTCCTGTCTGCACCGTGCCGGCAATGCACGAGTACTGGTCGTCTTAGATTTGCCTGTTCTTGGGCAAATTCGAAAGCGCGAGGCAGCTGCTTCAGACTGGTCTTTAGGCTTTTAGGGCCTGGTGGAGTACTCACAGGTAGGGGCACTTTTTTGTAGCTGATGCCAAGGCGACTCAACTCGCGGGGGACCACATCGTCGCCCTTGTTTACTGAGAGCACGGCGCGGATGCCGTTGTCATAAAGTTCTTGTGCGTCCCAGGGTTCTTCGTTGGGGCCTGGTCGAGCACAAATCTCGTCATTAATTAGCCAATGGGTAAACTTCATACGCCGAAACTCCTTGTAGTGCTTGGCTGTGTGCGGATCCTTCCGTCACACAAAAACAAAATCGTCGCGTTATAAGTACCCTGTTTGGAGGGGCGTTGCAAATAACATTCATGCGGGATTGTTTAGCTACCTAGGGCCAGTACTACTCATTCGACTGGGGCTAAGCGGTTGTTTAGGTGGATTTTTCCGTGCTCAGCTTCAGGGCTCGTCTGCGTCTGCACTGACGAGAGCAATTCCGAACGACGGGCATTTCGGGTTGGCTGTGAACTTGAAAACATACTTGCGTTTTGTGTTGTGCGCCGTTCTGTTGGCGTCAAATTCGAGTCCTAAATTGGGCAGATTAATCGGGATCTATTCTCTATGATGGGTCTATCTCCACGCTCAAGTTTGTGGGTGGTACCTATTTCAACGTCCTACGCTTCCTGTGCAGTGACGTTCTGATATTTCGTTAAATCGCTCCAAAAGCCTCGAGGAAATCACATTGAATCGGATCACCACCGGACTGCTCTGTTTGATCGCTTTCAGCCAACCTGCAACCGCCTTAACCGGCGGGATTTCGGGCACGACCGGTGCAACAAACTGTACGTCGTGCCACGCCACTCCGGACCCGGCCAATCCGTTTCCATCGACGGGCAGTCTAGTGTTTCCAGCGAGTGTGACCGGCAATGAGTTTGTTGCTGGTCGATCCTACGAGATCGGTTTTCTTAACACGGGCGAATTGACTGCGGCTGGGGCTGGATTCAATCTGGGTGATTCGCTTGCCGTGAGTCAGTTTAGCGCTGCCGATGGTGACACCGCAGTGCAGAGTGCCGGTGCGGAAATTTCCCACGCCAACGGCGCAAATTTCGACTGGTCTTTCAACTGGGAAACTAATGAAGTTACCGGTAGTGGCCAGTTTCAATGGTGCACCATGCGCACCGACGGGACGGGTGACACCGGAGATGGCACGGAAAGTTGCGCGACACAGACGTTCAGTGTTGTCGCTAACCTGCCACCGGTTGCTGAAGCCGGTGTGGCGCAGACCGTCAGCGAAGGTGCAACTGTTGACCTCGATGGGACCGCATCTACCGACGAATTCCCCGATCTGACTTTCGCCTGGACACAGACTGCGGGTCCTACCATTAGTCTGACTGACGCGGACACCGCTACACCCAGTTTCAGTGCGCCGGGTGTTGATTTGGCTGGCGACAGCATCACTTTAGAGCTGACTGTGACCGAGGTTGACCATGATGACCTGAGCAGTACCGATACCGTTGTGATAACCATCGACAATACCAACCAGGCTCCCATTGCAGACGCAGGCCCCGACCAATCGGTTGCGGAATCTGTGACGGTGACGCTGGATGGCTCAGCCTCAAGCGATCCGGATGTTGGTGATTCTCTGACTTATGCTTGGCTGCAAACTGCCGGCACCACAGTTGGTCTTAGCTCAGCAACCAGCCCTTCGCCAACCTTTACGTCCCCGACTACGGGCGGTGAATTGCTCACATTTCAACTCACCGTGACTGATACGCAATCAGCAACGAGCACAAACTCCGTCAATATCAATGTCGCGGCCGCCAATTTGCCGCCTGTCGCGGACGCCGGTGACGATGTGAGCGTCGATGAGGGCACGGTAGTGCAACTCAGTGGCGGAGGTTCCACGGATGAAACCCCGGGTTCACTCACCTATTTCTGGGAGCAAATCAGTGGCCCACCCAGCTTCACGACTCGCTCGAGGCAGAACATTCAGTTCACTGCGGCTCAGGTTGGCTTTGATGGAATAACCGAGATGACCGCTCAGTTGACGGTCACTGATGTGTTTGGACTGTCATCCATAGACACGGTAGTAATTACCATCAATAACGTGAACGCGGCGCCGATTGCCAATGCGGGGAGCGATCAAACGGTTGCCGAAAACGTTGCGGTTACCCTGCTTGGCTCGGCCTCTACTGATCCGGACCTGGCGCTGGATGACGTACTTACCTTCGCCTGGACACAAACCGGCGGTACCGCCGTTAGCCTGACCGGTGCTAGTACAGCAACGCCAACCTTTACATCACCGAGCGTTGGAGCCGGTGGCGGGTCTTCAACGTTTCTGCTGACGGTAACTGACCGTGGTTCGTTGCAAAGTACTGATTCGGTTGTTGTAAACTTCACCGACGGCAACACGGGCCCTGTTGCCAATGCAGGCCCCGATCAAACCGTTGATGAAGGTGCCGCTGTGACGCTCAGCGCTGCCGCGTCGACAGATGATGAACTCGGAACCGTCACTTACGCCTGGGTTCAAACTAGCGGGCCCAGCGTTACGATAAACGGCGCTGCTACGGTGACAGCGTCATTCACAGCACCGGCTGTAGGCTTTGATACCGTCAATACGATCATTGCCACGCTCACGGTTACTGACGCAGAAGGTCTAACCAGTACCGACACCGTGGTGGTCAGCCTCAATAATGTGAACGTGGCCCCAACGGCTAACGCGGGTGGCGACCAAACGGTCACGGAGGGCGTGCTGGTCAGTCTGACGAGTACCGCGTCTACCGATCCTGATTTGGCGGTGGACGATGAACTTACCTTTGCCTGGGCACAGACGTCCGGACCGGCGGTCAGTCTGACCGGCGCGGGTACAGAGACACCCACATTCCAGTCACCCAATGTTGCCGCGGGTGGTGAATCCGCAACTTTCACGCTCACGGTCACAGACCGCGGCTTGTTGGCCAGCACCGATACGGTGGTCGTCAGCATCACCGATAGCAACACCGCTCCCGTCGCTAACGCAGGCTCCGATCAGACCTTAGACGAAGGTGCGGCAGTGGCGCTCAGTGCGGCGGCGTCTACCGATGATGTGCTCGCAACCCTCGCGTACTCCTGGGTCCAAACGAGTGGGCCGAGCGTTGGCCTTACCGGTGCCGATACAGTGACCCCCTCATTTACGGCGCCCACAGTAGGATTCGATGGTGTTAACGCGATCGTCATGACGCTCACAGTGACCGATGAGGAAGGCCTTACCAGCACCGACACCGTGGTAGTCAACGTTAACAATGTGAACGTGGCGCCAACAGCCAATGCGGGTAGCGATCAAACGGTCAGCGAGGAGGTTCTAGTTAGTCTGACGGGTTCAGCCTCCGCTGATTCTGATTTGGTGGTGGACGATGTGCTCAGCTTCGCCTGGACACAGACGGCTGGACCAGCGGTTAGCCTGACCGGCGCGAACTCGGATACGCCGACGTTCCAGTCTCCCAACGCGGCTGCGGGTGGTGAATCCGCAACCTTTTTGTTGACAGTTACAGACCGCGGTCTGCTCGAGAGCACCGACTCGGTCGTCATCAACTTTACTGATGGCAATACCAGCCCAATCGCCAACGCGGGTTCTGCTCAAAGCGTTGACGAAGGTGTTGTAGTGGCGCTCAGCGCGGCAGCATCAACAGATGATGTTTTGGAAACGCTCGAATACGCCTGGGTTCAGTCCAGCGGACCGAGTGTGGCCATTGGTGGGGCCGATACACTGGCTCCTTCGTTCACGGCTCCCGACGTAGGATTCGACAGCGCTAACGCTATCACCGTGACACTGACAGTGACTGATGAAGAAGGTCTCACCAGTACTGATGCGGTTACCGTCACGATCAATAACGTGAATCAGGCCCCTGTTGCTAACGCGGGCATTGATCAAGCCGTCAGTGAGGAGTCTTTGGTCAGCCTGAATGGCTCAGCATCAACCGATGCAGATCTCGCTGTAGATGACGTGCTGACTTTCGCCTGGACGCAAACGAGTGGTCCGGTGGTTAACCTGACAGGTGCTGCGTCTGAAACGCCCAGCTTCCAGGCGCCCAGCGTAACCGGTAGCGGCGAATCTTCGACCTTCACTCTGACCGTGACAGACCGAGGCTTGCTGGAAAGTACCGACACTGTGGTAATCAGCTTCACTGATCTGTCGAATCAAACACCGGTAGTGAATGCAGGCAACAGCGTGGAAGTGGTTGAAGCAATGGTGGTCTCGCTGGACGGCTCAGCGTCTACTGACCCTGACGGCGCGATCTCGCTGTTTCAGTGGACTCAAACCGCTGGACCTCTAGTTGAATTGCAGCAGTCTGATGAGGCGGTGACAACATTCACGGCCCCAGAGGTTCCTGCTACCGGGGCAACTTTAACCTTCCAACTGCAGGTGACCGACGATGAAGATGCGACGGCGAACGCTCTGGTTAACATTTTCGTGCGGGATACCGCAGGCGTGTTGGGGCCTGTAGCGGCGATCTTACCGTCAAGCCGATCAGCGCTCGTGTCGAGTGAGGTCGGCGCGTTTGCGACGGTTATCAACCCCTCAGATATCCCGGTTACGGCCTGTACGATCGCCCCCTCAACCAGTGTTCCGGCGACTTTCTCGTTCTTTGCGACGGACCCGGCCACCAACGCGATCACTGGTGCCGTGAATACACCTATTGATATCCAGGCCCAGTCAGCGCAGAGCTTTGTCTTGTTCTTTACGGCAAACGCTGAGTTCGCTCCAACTGATGTCGAGTTTACGTATGTGTGCAGCAACTCTGCCGAGACCCAGACGATTACCGGCGTAAACACGCTGTTGTTTTCCGCGGCAAACGCGGCTACTGCCGATATGGTTGCTCTGGTGGCGTCTGCCTCCGGCGACGGTGTGGCACGTATACCTGGCCCGACTGGCATCGCGGCGTTCAGTGTGGCGACTGCCAACGTGGGTGTTGCCGCAGATATCACAGCAACTGCAGAAGCGAGCCTACCCGGACTAAACATAAGTCTGTCTATCTGCGAAACGAACCCGGCAAATGGTGCCTGTCTCGCCCCACCGAGTACTGCAACCGACTCAACGGTAGCGGCATCCGGCACGTCAACCTACTCAGTGTTTGTGACGGCAACGGGCGAGGTCGCGTTCGATCCAGCTAGCACCCGGATTAGAGTGCTCTTTGAGGAGAACGGTGTGGTGCGCGGCTCGACCAGCATTGCCGTGACAACCGTCGAATAGCGAGATGCTTCGAAGTGCCCGGTAAAACGGGCACTTCGTTTTGTCGCAATGCGCTATGGTTCGAGTTGGTTTAAGGCTGGGTGGAAAGCAGCCAGTTGATCGACTGCTCGAACAGTGCGGCTCCTTCGATAGAAAATACGTCCGCGGCTCCATGTGGCCAGGCGAGGCGTCGCCCGGCAAAGCTGCCACCGTCAGCGCGTGTGTCGCCTGACTGGTAGCTAAATATGGCGGCCCTTGTGGTGTCGTTTTCCAGAGTGGCAACAACGAGTGCGTCAGCACCTGGTATACCCCAGCCATCTTTGCGGTTGCCTCTGGTGATCTCTACCACGCCAATGGCGTTACCTATTCCGGTGGACGTATCCACTAGGTTGATGTTTCTGTT
>JALZVT010000134.1 GCA_023300545.1 Pseudomonadales bacterium | reverse complement strand
ATGATTGGCGCGATGCTGGCCCTGACGGGCTATGTGGCAAACGTTGAGCAAAGTGCTGACACCATTAACGCGATAGTAGGCCTGATGACCTGGGCGCCGGCCGCGATCTTGCTGCCGCTGGTGGTTTTCGCCGCACTGCATAGACTTGATGAAGCCATGCACCGCGACATTGTTGCGCAATTGCAGGCGCGCGGAGACTAACCCAGCGCGCAACCAACCGACCGGCTTTAGCCGTCAGCCAATACCGCTGACAGCGCGCCGCGCATGGCGGGCCGATTGTCTTCTGCCAACCAGTTGAGCATGAGCCCTTTGAAGGCCATGGCGAGGGCCACGGGCTCTTCAAACATCATGTGGTGGTGGCAGTTGGGCAGCTCAAACACGGGCAGGCCGCCTTTGCACAGGCTGCGCATGTAATCGCCTTCGACAGCGCCTTCGTCTTCGGTGAGCTCACCCAAAACAACGGCAGAGCGGCAGGCGAGGGTGGCAAAGCGTAGGTGTTGGTCTTTGCCCATTTCGAGGTAGTCGTACATGCCCGGATCAAACTTCCAGGTCACACCGCCCTCAACCTCACGCAGGCCCTGACGGCCGATGTAGTCGGTGACCTCGGGGAAGCGATTGGGTTGCTCGGGTATGAAGCGGAACCGGCCCATGGCCGTTTCAACGTCAGGGTAGACCCGGGTAGGGCGGCTAGGGTCAACGCCTTCGCGCTCCACCCGTAGGCCCCATTCCATACAGCGCTCGGGGGGCGCCACGGTGAAGTCGTTGAAGATCACACCAGCAAGCTGCGACCCGTAATGATAAGCCGTTTGCAGGGCCACCCAGCCGCCAAAGCTGTGACCCACGACCAACGGCCGCTCGCCCAGATGGGCCGCCTGGCAGACCTCCCACACCTCTTTGGCAAAGGTGGCGCCGGAATAGCGCTCGCGCCAGCCGCTGTCGCCGTTGCCCGACAGATCGATGGCGGCGACCCGGAACTGATCCGCCAGCAGCGGAGCGACAAAGCGCCACCACTCTTTGTGGGCATTGCTGCCATGAATGAGCACCACGCCCGGCGACGAGGAGTCGCCCCAGGTTTCAAAGCTGATGGGAACGCCGTCTACCTCAATCACAGAGGTGGCTGATGGGCAGTTAAGCCCCTTGGTGTACCAGTCTGGGGGGCTGGTTGGTTCGGTGGTGGACATAGCAGTGGCGCTCGAAAAGGCAATAGGCGAACTACCAAGCATAGCAACTGGGTCACAGGTGGCGCGGGAATTGAGAAGCAATTGGCATATCGAGTTTACAATTGGGCGCACCATCCAGACTGCCAACGCGTTAACCGGTTTAGCGTTTTGGAATGCGTACGATGCGCTTGCTCTTCCGGGACGGGGAGCTTTGTTGCAAGGATTCGGGGACAACAATTAGGTGAGCAGTATGCAGTCGCACTCCTTTGCGGCACCCAGTGTGGTGCTGGCGGGAAATTATTCCGCAGAACATCTGTTTTCGAGCGTTAATGCGTTTTTAGAGAGCCCTATGTGGGGAGCGCGTGAGACCAGTGAAAATAGCAATTACGACAATATAGAGCTTAAACAAAAAGCCGCCAACGACGAGGTTGACTGGTGCAAGGTTCGTTTACACCTCGATCTGCGTCGCTGCACCCGGGAACATCGCCTGGGTGACGCCCTGGCGCTGGTGCACTTCTTGTCAGGTCGAGTTGGTCGCCTGCTGATTACCGTCGACACCGAGGCCCAGGCCGGGTTTGGTGAGGTGATTATGGTGATTGGCAAAGCCCACGGGCTGGCCGTTAGCGTGCGCTAACCATCTTAGTCTTGTAGGATGATTGGATCTTGGAGAGGGTTCGATCAAAAATGTCTATAAGAATCAGTAGCTTGGGTGCGCTAATTATGGTGGTTTTGATGTGGTCTGGAGGGGCTGCAGCAGATACCGCCACAGAACAAACGATCAGCGGGGACAGCGGATCAGCAGCCCAGGTGGCGGATAGCAAGGCAGAGAGAAAGAAGCAGCGGGACAAGAAGGCCAACAAGAGAGTCTGCACCCGTGAAAAGGTAACCGGCTCCCACATGCGCAAGCGCGTGTGCCGCAGCCAGGCCGAGATAGATGCCCGCCGAGAGGCGGATCAGCACCTGCTTAACACCATAGCGCCATCGGGCAGGAGCGGGCCAACTGGCGGTCGCTAGCCCCGAAATAGCGATTCAATTCGCTGTTTTGAAAGTTATGGCGACACGTGATTGACAGGCGGTATTCAGACGTTAAGATACGCGGCCTCTACAGAGAGGACGTCGTGCAAACGGCGCTCTAACTGACAGGATTTGGGTGTTTAGCTCAGTTGGTAGAGCGGCGCCCTTACAAGGCGTAGGTCACAGGTTCGACCCCTGTAACACCCACCAAATTCTTGCTGTTCTGAACACAGCAGGATGTTAAGACTCGGAGCGGTAGTTCAGCTGGTTAGAATACCGGCCTGTCACGCCGGGGGTCGCGGGTTCGAGTCCCGTCCGCTCCGCCAACTATCATTTTCGCGTCCGCGAAAATGACGCCTCTCAAAACACGTAAAGCCGCAGTATTTTCGTCTTGCGAAAATGCGAGAGGCCGGTCCTAAGTGGCATTCCCGATTCCCGCCTAGCTGAATTTCGAGTCTAGTGTTCATTGGCTCTCTTCTATTTTTCTCGTCAGCCGATGTTTCACCCAGCGATAGTTGTCATAGAGTCTTTCCGCCTGATCGAACGTCGGAGTCGGAGACGGTTTGCACAAAGCGAGAATTTGGCTGCCAGGAGTAGAGCGCGACCTTGCCAAGGTCCTGATCACCGATTCGAACCAAGCTGATAGTACGGCATGATACGGCCTGAGTTTTCCTGACACTCTTTCACTTCATTAACTGACGCAGTTCGTACACCGTCGGCGACAGTCGACCATGGTGAATTCTCACGATCGCTGCAGGGCTCCCGTAACCATGCATAGTAACTGCTGGGATGAACGCCCATCGCTCGGCACAAGACTCGTACCGGATAATCGCTGCTGCGAGCTTTTATGTACGCGTCGCGTTCTTTGACTCGAAGGCTATGAACACCGCGGCCTCTTTTAAGATGGTTCTCTCAGGCCGTATCAGATGTCCGCTATGACGCGAAGCTGCCCGCCGCACAGGGGGCACAGTTGGCACTGTGTGATATCGATATCAAACACCCGTTTTGGTCGCTGAGGTTAGGTGAGTGGGGCCGTGGGCGTATCGATTGGCGCTAAACCCAGTTAACACTGTACCCAGCGCAATCGCAGAAAAGACAGGGTATTCTTCAGATACACAACACAAGGTGACATACGTATGAGTATTTTGTCCAAGAAATTGGCAGGGATGGCCGCTGTTCTGGCAGCGTTGGCCGCAAGTCCGGTCAATGCAGCAGGGACGCTATTTGTAGGTTCATCCAGTGACGGCGTGAACAGTGTTTCCGTTCGCGACTCCGAAACGCTCGCTGAGTCTGGCGCAAACCGATTGCTCGCAGATGCTCCGGGCGGAGTCGTCGCTGGCAACGACTCTAACTTATTCGTCACGGCTGGGGATACGCTCTCCAATCTCGACCTGATGGGCGGGACTATAAGCAGTGTTGCAGTTAGTGGTAATGAATTTACCGACGCAACTGTATTTGCGGCACAGCTTGTAGTGGCGGTCGCCGGTGACCAACAAGGGTTCTCGTTTCGCGACTCTCAGACTCTGTTGGAAAATTCTTTCATCGCTACCGATTTCCCGGTTGATTCAATCCATGATGGATTTGGCCGCCTGTTCATCACGAGCGGCGATACAGTCTCAACGTTTTCAGTAGCTGGCAATGAGATTGTGTCCAGCAGTGCAGATACCCCGGAGCAGCAGTTTGTCGATACCGCTCTGTCGGGAACTCGCTTGTACGTTGCCGTAGCAGGGGCCACTAACGGGATAAGCGCGCGAAACCCAATCACTCTGGAGGAAATCACAGCGTTCGACGTTCCTTTCACGATCGATTCGATCGCAGCGGGCGACAACGACGATCTGTTTATTGCTTCTGGAAACGAGATTTTTCACTTCTCCACCGATGGCGAAGAGCTTGATGCAGTCGCCGGCGTCGCCGGAGAGACATTTACTGATATTACTTTTTTGGCCGATGCCCGACCGATTGCACTAGGTACTATCGTTGCTGCCACTACGGGTGTCGAGCAAGCGGTAACCAGTCGAAATGCAGAAACCCTGGCTGAAGCTGGCTCTTTCTCCGTTGAAATTGAAGCAGAGGGCATCGCAGTTTCCGAGAGCAATGAGGTCTACTTGGTATCTGGTTCCACCCTGCTTAACCTTGATGCGGATGGCGTGGAATTGAATTCAATCACGGAGGCTGGCAGCGCGTTCTCTGACGTAGCGCTGGTCGGTCCTGACCTGTTTGTTACCACGACGGGTGACGGAACCAGCGGCATCAGCATTCGATCAACCACCTCCCTTGAACAGTTGAGCTTCATCGCCACGGGCTTTGACCCTGGCTCCGTCGCGCCGGGTGCTGACGGTGAGATATACCTGACCTCAGGTAGTCAGGTGTTTCGCTATTCAACCTCTGGTAACGAGCTTGAGGCGTTTAATTCATTTGATGATCGTGAGTACACGGACGTGGCATTGATCAACAATGTTGTGTTTGCGACCTACATCAATGGCACCAACAACAACATTCAAAATGCGATCAGCATTCTCGATCCGGATACCCTCGTACAAATCGATGTGATCGTCACCGACATCGCTGCGACTGGTCTCACTCCTGGTGGCGCCAACGATTACTACATTAGCGGCGAGAACACGATCCAGCGCCTCGCTCTGGATGAAGTGATCGCAACCTTCACTGTCGATGAAGGAACCCTGTTCCCGGATGTTGCGTTTTCACAGGAAGAAGCCAACTCTGTCATCATCGTCTCGGCAACTTTGCCGAGTAGTCGATCGGTACAGGTCGGCACCTCGGCGACCGCATTTGCAACGGTGATCAACACCGGTCCGGTAACCGCTACGGGTTGCCGTATCTCGCCCCGAACGGACGTGCCGGCTGACTTCAGTTATCAAGCCACTGACCCTGCAACCAACGGTCTGGTCGGCCTGCCCGACACCCCTGTCGACATTGCTCTAAATGCCGCCCAGACCTTTGTGTTCTCCTTCACGCCGACCGAAGCGTTTCCTGCCACAGACGTCGAACTCGACTTCCAGTGTATTAACGCAGCGGCGGCGGCCACCACGACCAACGTCAACACGCTGCTTTTGACAGCCAACGCAGCCCCCGAAGCCGATGTGGTCGCTCTGGCATTAACCGTATCTAACAACGGTATTGTTGAGCTTCCCGGTGAAGATGGTGTTGGTTTCTTTGCCGTGGCATCAATCAATGTAGGCACTGATGCCAACCTCAACGTACAGGCGGTGCTTACTGATCCAACGACGAGCGTCGTTGTTAGCATTTGTGAAACAAACCCGGTAACAGCAGCTTGTATCAATCCAGTAGAACCTTCAGTGAGTCCAGTGGCGCTCACGATTGCATCAGGCGAGACTCCAACCTTCAGCATCTTCGTTTCTGCGACTGGACCTGTGCCTTTGGACCCAGCAAATACCCGGATCCAGGTACAATTCTTCGAGCAGACGAGCGGTGAAATTCGTGGCGCAACCAGTGTTGCGGTGTCTACCGAGTAGTTCAGCAGACACTGCATGGGTTGTTCACGCACAGCCCATCGGGTGCAAAGGGGGGGCGTTAGCCTTCCCGCTGCTTTAGTCTTTTGTCCAATCCGGTCTTTGGGTGACGCCTGAGGCCAAGCCTATGGAACTGGAAACACCAGCGGGAAGGTAGCTGGTTAGGAACTCCTTGAAGTTTGCGGTCAGTCGGGAGACTTCGCTTGCGAAGGCGCTCTGCACTTCACCAAGTGTTTCCCAGGGCAGATCCACAAGGCCAATCGAAGACAGGCCAAAAGCAATCGCGGCGGCTCCGGCGCTGACAAGCAAGCTGAGTTTCAAGAAGATTCGCACGATCGCGCCAATCACAAACCCGAGCAAGTAGCCGCCACCGGTGCGCAGACCAGATGCGGACCATTGGTCCGCTTGTCCTATGGCTAAAGCACCGCCGCCAAGCACGATGCCCAGAATAGAGAGACGCATGAGCCAGCGCTTGGGGAGGGAGTGCTGGGTGAAAGTCGAAACTATGAAGTGTCTGAAACTAATACTCGCCATGGCGACATTGTACAGGCCGTTATGCGATAGCGTTTACCGCTAGTTTTGGGAGCCTCTGTTCAGTAGAGTCTTAGAGACCGCCTAATCAGCGACCAGAGGGTCGAAGTTCTGGTCATTGGCGCTGGCTTCAGTGGGCTGTATCAACTCTACCGGCTGCGCGAACTCGGCTTCGACGCCAAGCTGTTCGATGCCGAACATGGCTATGCAGGATTTAGGTTAAGCAATGAGCATTAGTTTTCAGGCAGCCCCAAGAGCGGTGCTGGAAGACGTCGTGCAGGAGCGAGAGTTTCAGGCACTGACCCAAATTCCCGTACTGGCCGCGATGGAGCTTGGTTTGGTGGCTGCAGCGTTTGGCCTGTTTGCAGCGAGTTCGTATTTTTACCTGCTCGGTCAGTTGCCGCTTGGTGTGATGTGGATATTGAACGGCGTCGCGGTCTACATGTCGTTCACGCCGTTGCATGACGCAACGCATCGCTCCTTGTCGAAGAATCGTCGCGTGAATGATTTTGTGGGCAGCTTGTCTTGCTTGCTACTGCTGCCCGGGATAACAACGCGGATCTATCGCTACCTGCATTTAGAGCATCATCGGTACGCAGGTGACAAGGATCGGGATCCGGATGAGCCTTTTGTCTCTGCGTCCACCTGGAAAGCCGTTGCTGTAACCGCCGGGTTGGATGTGCTTTGGACGCACTGGTACATCAATCACTGGCGCACCCGCCCAACAGGTGAACGAGTTGAGTTTAGCGCCTGCATGGCTTTTTACATCGGCGTTCATATCTACTTTCTGAGCTCGCCTTATGCGTTGCAGTTTTTCCTAGTTTGGATGGTGCCGCAGCGTATCGGGTTGTTCCTGGTGGCCTGGTTTTTCGCACGCATTCAACACCCCGAGGGTGTTCTCTGGGAGCACCAGCCCTTTCAAACCACGGTGCGCGTAGTCTGTTCACGCCTTGCAGATTTCTTGTTGCTGGGCCAGGCCAGACACTGTTTGCACCATCTGGCGCCGTCAATTCCTTACTACCGTTATCACAAAGCCTGGAAAATTGGCCAGGAACGTTTTGAAACTCAAAAAATCCCTACTCGTACTTTGTGGGAGCCTTGTGCTGATCTCGATCTGTCAGCGACCTCTGATCAAGGCAGCGTTCAACAGGAAGCGCCTGCTACTGACAAAGCGTTTGAAGTTGAGATTGCGAGCACGGGTGAAATCCTCAGGGTCGAACCGGATGAATTTCTGATCGATGTGCTGCACTCGGCAGGCTACTACGTCATGTGTTCGTGCACGCAGGGGATGTGTGGGTCCTGCCTCACACCCGTGTTAAGTGGTGAACCGGACCACCGAGACTTCATCCTGTCAGATGACGATCACGCAGCGAACGACCTGATGACGGTCTGTGTGTCCAGATCCAAGTCTGAGCTGTTGGTTCTAGATCTGTGAATAGTCCCACAGGATTTCTGGAGGATAGGGGTTCAATGCGGATATCCCACGCTTGCCATTTACAATTTCATTCACTTTTCTAGATTTAGATTCATTTGCGACCTGTATATTTCTTAGAGTACGCATCCTGGGTGGTCTTGGATTGATTCTGCTCGTGCCCTTTGTCAACAGGAATGATCGTCCACGAAGGCTAATCGAAACGCATTGTGAACCTAAAGCTCCGGGTCACTGACATCGAAACCGGGTGTGTAGATCTCCGTCCGATCAGCACCCTCACGCTCGCCGCCCCCGGTGACCCAGATTTCGCCTTCGAATACCGCGGCGCCGAACCTAAATCTTTGTGACCGCATCGGCTGTGCAGAGCTCCACTCGTTGGTCTCAGGATCGTAGCGATACACGGTGTTTACTGCTACGGATGGGTTCGCTGGATCGACGATCGCGCCACCGAGGACGAACAGCTTGCCGTCGAGTGCCACGGATTGATGAAAAGCAAGTGCAACCGGCAAGTCTGCAGCGCGGGACCAACTGCTGGTATCGACATTGAAGACGTGCATATGTCGTCGATTGGAACCGTTGCAACCCCCGGAGACATAGATAGATCGACCGATTGCCGCAGCGGACATTGCATTACAAGAGACAGGCACGGGCGGACCCATCGACCACTGCCCGGTGGTTGTGTTGAACAGCCATAACTCGTTTGTAGTGAAGTCTCCAGTTCTGAACTGTATCCCGCCAAAAACGTAGAGTACGTCGTCCACCGTCGCGCTCGCAAAGTCATAAGCGTCGAAGGGCGGATCAGATTGAGTCCAGTCATCAGTAGCAGGGTCATAGATCTGCAGAAGGTTGCTCGCCGAGCTATCGTTTGGTCCATTGCCGCCCAGCAGATAGATCTTTCCTCCGATCCCTTGCGCGCCACCTTGCAGCACGCCAGCAGAACTGGGTGTGCGCGAGGTCCAGGTAGTTAGATTTGGCAGGTACTGACGCAGCGAGGTAGTTTGGAAGCGGCCGCCCATGTAGTACAGGCCGCCATCAACTACCGCCATGCTGTGCTGTTCGACAGTCCTGGGCAGAGGCGGGCCCGCACGCCAGGCAGAAGATAAAACTTCGATGCTGAAGGGCCCAATACCGGCTGTAACAACGCCATCGTCTACCAACAGCTCTATGCCGGAATACACGCCGGCGTCGGCCTGTGTGGGAGTACCGACTAGTTCACCTGCGCTAGAAAACGTCAGCCAAGGTGGAGCATTAAGCAGACTAAATGTGATTGCGCGATCGAATCGGCGCCCGACTCGCGGTACGAATCGGTACATCTCACCTGGCATAATCGTCGCGCCAGGCACGCCGCCAATTGTAAGATCGGCGGTTCGGACTGCGACGCTGGTCGCTCCCCGCAGCAAACCTGCGCTATCGGTGAATTCAACTGCGACTCGGTTTATTGCAGGATCGAAAGCGATGTTGGTCGCGCTTTTCATGAATACCGCGAAAGTCTGCACCGAATTACGACCAACCCCGAATCCCACGTTGCTGCCCAGCGGACTCTCACATGCGCCAGTGAATCGATCTGTTGCGCAGATCAACAGCTCACCAGATTCCATACCCCCTCGGCCTACTGGTCGGGCAATGGCACTCCCCGTTGGTCCCAGGTTTACCGTAGATACCGCGAAGAAACCTTCGGTGTCATCGGTTGGTATGTTCACGATACCGTCTCGTGTCACCGTCGCCGTGAGGGCAACAACGTCAATGGGTTCTATGTTGCCGGCTGAAAATACTAAGGTGTTTACACCAGAAACAACCGGGGCTGGGTCCGCACCGTCACAGGTGAAATTGAATTCAACTTCAACCGGTGCAAGCTCTGCATCCGCGCGGAATTCGAGGTAAAACGGCTGCGCAGCGCCGGCGGCGATGTCCGCAACGGTACTGCGCTCGCCAATTGGGTTGTTGGTCACCGGATCGGCGGGACGGAACCAGAATGTACCCGGTATGCCGTTGCTGACTGAGGCGCCGCAATTTTTCAGTTCCTCGGTGCTGGTGTTGATCATGGTGGCGAAAAAAGTCGTGAACATTCCAACTCTCTCAGCTCGGCTGCTCGGTAGCACCGCAGCAACCAGATCGGCCCGGGAAGGCAAGCTGGTGACCAACAGTACCCAGGCTATGCCGCCGAGTAGCAGAGGTCGAACCCTACTGGCTGGCGACAGTTGCAGATTGAGTTTTTTCAAAGCTCGCGTCCTTTTGGGTTGGCGGTGCGCTGATAACCAGAGTAAAGAGAGTAATGCCTGTGCTTATTGGCCATTGAAGTCTGGCGAGTTAGCAAATTCCTCCTGCCAGTCTTGAAGATCGATCAGGCGGAGGGAATTGAGGCGCGGCAGAATTACAAACTCCGGACTGCGCTGGTCAAACGTCCAGATTGCGTACTCGAATATGACGGCAACACCGCCTGGCGTGTAACTCAATACCTCCCAGGTTCGGGTGCGGTCTAGCGTTGGGGAAACCAGGCGACGCGTGATGACGTTATCGGTGCTGGTCCAGCTCCACAACACTGGACCAGTTATATTTAAAAAGCAGCCTGTTGTGTCACTTGGGCAACTACTAAATTCGGGCGTTTCTCCCAAAGCCCGAATAGCGGTTGCGTCATTGTTAAACTGATAGCCAAACACTAAATCTGCACGGATCAGGCCGTCTTCTCTAAATCGCTCTTGCCACCAGGTATTGATACCGGCTTGCCATATCTCTGTGTCTCCCTGGACGAGATCTGCAGCGAGCGTGCTTCCGGTACCGTCGATTCGAGCGATTAGTTTTGATTCCACAAGCAGCAGTTCGCCATCGCGGGTGTATTCCACCAGCGCGGATCTCTGGCCATTGAGCGTGTCTATTGTGGTGTAGCGGTAGGATTCATCTCCAGCAGATAGCACCAGCGATTGGCCCTGGTTCTCCCAGTTGAAGACTTGGTTGCTGAGTCGCCCCGGCGTTGTTGTGCCATCCGCTTGCAGCGTGACGATGTCGACAGCGTAGTAGTCTATAGGCGCTTGAACGTTGTCTGTTTGCGGTGAGTACCGATAGGGAAGTGCCCAGGTGTCGCCGCTGTTTGCGATCTGACCTGGAATACTGGCCACGTTGCCAGCGGACAGAATTTGCCAATCTCTTGATTCGGTTGTCGCTGCGGTTCTGGGTAGGGGCTCCGTCCATTCGTTACGCAGTAGCATCGCGTCTATTGAGTTGTTGGTTGTTGTCAGGCTGGTGATTGAATAGGTGCCGCTTGCGCGAGTGCTGGCGGTCGTTGTACGGGACAGGGTATTGAGTTCCACTTCAAGGGGCCCCACAAAAGTCCCCTGATTTTCTCGTTCTATGAGGTAGAAAATGGCATCGTTTAGTTCGTCATACCTAAACAGTAGGTCTGAAAGTGTGTCAGCGAACGTGTTCGTATCGAGTGTTTGATAGTCAATAAAGTCTTGCTGCAGTTCGCCTGCGCTATTGATCGACCAGGTGAACTGATGCTCGACACCGTCCAGAATCTCTGCCGAGACAAAGGCTAGTGAATTTTCGTAGGTGGTGCCGGTGCCGTCACTGTTAAAGTTTTGTGCCGCTGCAGAGTTCACTATCTGTCCGGGCTGCACAGACTCAGACCACAGCGTTGTGCCCTGTAGATCGTTCGCTTCAATCGCCGCAAGCTGGCGCGATCTGATAGCGACACTGGTCGCGCCGCGCACTGCGCCGCTGGTGTCGGTGAATTTGACGCTTACCCGATTGCCGGCCGGATCGAAGGCCAAATCCCCGTTGCTGGTCACGAAGACCGCAAACGTGGGAGTGCCCATGTTGTCGACTATTGCGGTAACAGGCTCGGCCGTTGGAGCGGTTGGATTAATGCACGCAGCCGTAGCCGGATCCGTCTGACACATACTCAAACTCGCGGCCGCCTGTGCATCACTCAGAGTGGCCTGCACCTCTACGGTAGCGCTGGCGCCCAGGTTTACAGACGCCACGCTGAAGGCGTTTATTCTCGATGTGGTTGGAACGGCAACAACGCCGTCGGCAGTCGGTGTAAGGGCTAGGGCAACTATATCTGCGACAGGGCTGGTCGACGCTGAAAAGTCGAACGTGTTAACGCCGCTTATGGTGGCTACTCGCGGCGCATTGTCACAAACAAAACCTAAGGCGACTTCTGTGGGATTTACTTCCTGCGTAGGGGTCAGCACCACCACAAAGCTCTGCGCCTCGCCCGGATCCAATCTGACCGGTGTGTTTGGTGAGCCGGTAACCGCGTTGGTGGCCGGGTCGGTCGTTTGATAGGAAACCACAGAGGGCACATTGGCATCTGCCTCAATGCGGCAATTTCGCGCGTCTTCAGTGCCGCCGTTGATAAGGGTTGCGAATAGGGTGGCTGAGTCGTTGACTTGAACGGACCTGCTGGTGGGCAATACGGCAGCGGCCAGAACGGTGTCGGCCAGAGTAGCCATTGGTGCTGTGAAGGCCATGATGCCCAGCAGCACCGTCGAACGAACGCGTTGCATTGACGTAGTCTGCGGTTTGTTGCGCATTAGTTTCCTTCCAGAGCGCTGTTTGGAATTAACCAGGCGCCGCCGTCTTCAGATACGAGAAGGGCGCCATCCGGACTGGTCGCCAGGGCCGACAGGGTTCGCCCACGGGCCGCGTCGATGGTGATCGTCGCAATGAGCAGTGATGTCGACCGGTCGAAAACCTTGATCGTGCCGTCGCGGAAACCGAACAGCACGCGGTTTTGGTCACTTTGAAAGCCAACGACGAGAGCGTCTATGTCGCCGAATGGTTGCTCTACTATAAGA
>JALZVT010000133.1 GCA_023300545.1 Pseudomonadales bacterium | reverse complement strand
CGGGGCGAGGCGGCCGAATACCTGTTGGATGCGCATCCACTGATACAAATTTTCAGCGTGGTGGAGTCGTACCACGCGGGTGACGATGCAGCGGCATTTGATGCGGCGGATGCGTTGTTGGGGGTAAGCCGAAGCGAGTTTGCCGAAGCGCTTGCCGCAGCGGCGAAACGCACCGACACCCTGATGGGTGAAACCGATCTGGTTAATGAACGCTACGGCGATTGGCTCGCCTCGCTGTGGCATCAAATGCAGATAGCAACGTTCAGCAGTGTCCTTGCTCGCTCCTCCAATACCAGTGAATTGATTGAGGCGCACCGGTTGGCGACGCGCACGTTGTTTGGTCGCGAGCCGCTAATTCTGGCTGTGGTCGATGCACCCAATACGCCAGAGGATATGCCGGCGTCATTGGCTGACCCCCGAGTCGGCTCACAACAACTGCGGGTGCTCAATCGTGCAGACCTGCGCATGCTGAGTATTGATACCCATTCGGTAACGTCGCGCATTGCGGCCTGTGTGCGTGGAGGCGAGGCCTTTGAGATCAATGACCGTGCATCAACGGTGGTGATTGAGCGACAACTGTTGCGCCGGCTTGGCACCAAGGCGGCCATGGCTTACCCATTGGAGTCGGATGGGCAAATAGTGGGGGCCTGTGTGTTTCCGCTGAACGTCAGTTCGACCAGTCATAGCGAAGAGGCTGAAGAGCAAGAGTTGCCACGTCGCGCGTATGCCGCGGCATTGGGTGACTGGGTTGCGTTACATGGGGCAGCCGATGAGTCAGATTCTGACAACCGGCAACTTGGCGACTATGCAAGTCGCGTTGAGCGGCGCATGCGCGAAATTGTGCACGAAGCGAATAACCCGCTGTCGGTGGTGCGAAACTATTTGCACATTCTTGATATGAAGCTTGAGGGCAATACAGAAGCCCAGGAACAGATCGAATTGATTTCGGGAGAAGTGCGTCGTGCCGCGGATGTGATTCGCCAGGCGATCGATGTGCCGCGTGATATCAACGCAGCACCGACTGTAGATACGTTGGAATTTGACCTCAACGAGTTGGTGCGCGGCGTCTGCGAATTACAGGGGCAGGCTGCGCGTCTGACCGGTATTGATGTGGTGGCTGATGTGGTGCCCAGCCCGGTGCTGGTGCACTCTGACCGCGACCGAGTGACCCAAGTGCTGATCAACCTGGTTAAAAACGCGGTAGAGGCGTTGGCCAGTGGCGATCAGGTGATTGTGAGTACCGCCACGGGCATTTATCGAGCGGGCAGAGAAGGGGTAGAAATTAAGGTGCGAGACACGGGCCCTGGTTTGCCCAGCGATGTTTTACGCGTTCTTTTTGAGCCTAAAACCACCAGCAAGGGCGGGCGTCACGAAGGTCTGGGTCTGCATTTAGTGAAGCGCTTGGTTGACGAACTGCTGGGTGAAATTGATGTGCGCACAGCGTCGGGCGAGGGTACGGAGTTTGCCGTATTTTTGCCGTTGGTTGGGGTTAACGCCAGCGGTCAGACTGAAGTCTGACCGCTGCTTTCAACCGCAACAAACTCGATACCTAGTTAGCGCGCATCCCGAACCATGTTCTTCGCAATCAACGTCTGTTGAATCTGACTGGTTCCCTCATAAATTCTGAACAGTCGCACGTCGCGATAAAATCGTGCTACCGGGTACTCTTCCATATAGCCTGCGCCGCCGTGAATTTGCACCGCGCGGTCGGCTACGCGACCAACCATCTCGGTGGCGAACAGCTTGCAGCACGACGCAAGCGTAGTAACGGGTTCGCCCGCATCGCGACGTTTGGCTGCGTCCATGACCATTGTTCGGCCGGCATAAGACTCGGTGCGGGAGTCAGCCAGCATCGCCTGCACTAACTGAAACTCGGCAATGGGCTGGTTAAACTGCTTTCGCTCCATCGCGTAGGTGAGTGCTTCTTCGATCAGACGTTCTGAACAACCTACGGCAAGTGCCGCAATATGCAGGCGCCCACGATCAAGGGTTTTCATTGCCGTTAGAAAACCACGGTTCAGGTTGGCCTGCCCACCGATGATGGCATCGCGCGGTACTCGACAGTCATCAAATATAACGTCGCATACGTGGCCGCCTTGCTGGCCCATTTTTCGATTCGACTTGCCGAGCGTAATGCCGGGCAGGTCTGCGTCAACGAGAAAGGCAGAGACGCCCTTGGAGCCCTTGGTGGTCGGATCGGTGCGAGCGAACACAGTAAACAACTGGGCTTCGGGTGCATTGGTGATGTAGCGCTTGGTGCCGTTCAACAGGTAACTGTCGCCGTCGAGTACCGCAGTGGTTGTCACCGAACCCGCATCAGACCCGGCATCGGGTTCGGTCAGCGCAAACGAGCCAATGATTTCACCCGTGGCCATCTTCGGCAGGTACTTGGCTTTCTGCTCGTCGGTACCGTCAATCACCAGTCCTTGGGAGCCGATGCCATTGTTGGTGCCAAACACAGAGCGAAACACTGGGGAGGTGTAACCCAGTTCAAGCACCACACGACATTCTTCTTCGGTCGATAAGCCAAGACCGCCAAACTCGGGCGGTACGGTGAGGCCAAACAACCCCAGCTCCCGCATCTCTTGAACGACTTCAGCCGGCATATGGTCTTCCATCGACACCTGCTCTTCGAGAGGCACGAGTCGGTTGCGAACAAACTTTCGTACCGTATCCAGTAGCTGATCCATTGTGCTGTCATCGAGGGCCATTGTGTTCTCCTGAGGGCTGAAATGGGGGGTGGGCTTGCGGTTTCACAGCGTCACCATCGACAGTGACTTCAGTCTCCATTAGTGTGAGCCACGAACCGCGAATACGCGTGTATTAAACAGGTTTTTGTCGAGGACACACACATGGGCGAGAGAGTAAGTTTTGATTGGGCCGATCCAATGTTGCTGGATCAACAGCTCACCGATGACGAACGATTGATTCGTGACTCTGCCCGCGACTACGCCCAGGACAAATTGCAAAGCCGGGTGTTGATGGCAAATCGCAATGAAACCTTCGATCGCGAGATCATGAACGAATTTGGCGAAATGGGCATGCTCGGTGCCACCATTCCCGAAGAGTATGGCTGCGCCGGCACTAACTATGTGGCTTATGGCTTGATGGCGCGCGAGGTAGAGCGGGTAGACTCTGGCTATCGCTCGGCGATGAGTGTGCAGTCGTCACTGGTTATGCACCCGATCTACGCCTACGGCGACGAAAACCAGCGACAAAAATATCTGCCCAAACTCGCCACGGGCGAGTGGGTGGGGTGCTTTGGGTTGACTGAACCCGATCATGGTTCTGACCCATCGAGCATGGTGACAAAAGCCGAGCGTATAGACGGTGGCTTTGTACTCAACGGTGCCAAGATGTGGATCACCAATTCGCCCATCGCAGACTTAGCGGTAGTGTGGGCAAAGCTTGACGGCAAGATACGCGGCTTTGTTGTAGAGCGCGGGATGGCTGGTTTTAGCACGCCGAAAATCGAAGGCAAGATGAGCCTGCGGGCCTCTATTACGGGCGAGATCGTGCTCGAGAACGTTGAGGTGCCGGAAGAAAACCTGCTGCCCAATGTGTCCGGTTTGGCTGGGCCTTTTGGGTGTCTGAATAAGGCCCGTTACGGCATTGCCTGGGGAGCGATGGGAGCTGCAGAATTTTGTTGGCACGCCGCGCGTCAATACACCCTCGATCGCAAGCAGTTTGGCCGGCCGCTGGCCGCTAATCAGTTGGTGCAAAAGAAGCTTGCTGACATGCAGACAGAGATTGTTCTCGGTTTGCAGGGGGCGCTGCGCATGGGCCGTATGATGGACGAAGACAATCTGGCGATCGAAAACATCTCACTGATGAAGCGCAACAACTGTGGCAAGGCGCTGGATATTGCCCGGGTTGCCCGGGATATGCATGGCGGCAACGGTATTTCTGACGAGTTTCACGTCATCCGCCACATGATGAACTTGGAGACCGTGAACACTTACGAAGGCACGCACGATATTCACGCGCTCATTCTGGGTCGGGCTCAAACTAACCTGGCCTCTTTCTAACTGGATCTCTCTCGAAGATGATTTGGGGCGGGTTAGGGGGCTGCTATAAAGCCGCCGGAAGGGTCTGCTCTAATATCAGCGCGGCATCGTAAAATGGAAATGTACTGAAACCTCATCGGTTTTGTGCTCTGGCGCTTGTGTACTGACCATCCTCTCCTTATGTTGGAACCCGCTCCCTCCGATACGAACGCCGAGAAGAGACTCTCGGTTCGGTAGAGGTGGATTCAAGGAAACTACGTCGAAGTTCAGACGTACGAACCACGCTAGCGGGATGCTGGCGGAGGAGAACATAAAATGATTCGAGTGCTAGTGGTCGATGATCATCGACTATTCCGACTGGGTCTGCAGCGCATGCTGGCTGATACCAAGCTCATCAAAGTGGTGGGCGAGGCCGGTTGTGGAGAAGATGCTGTCCAGTTTTGTCGCGACGAACGCCCTGACGTTGTTTTGATGGATATTCAAATGCCTGGAATAGGCGGTTTAGAGGCGCTAAGACGGATCGTCCGTTTGCAAAATGGCACTCGTGTCATTGCCTTGACCGCCTGTGAAGAGCAGCCCTTTCCCTTGCAAATGATGCGTGCCGGTGCCAGCGGCTACCTCACCAAAGGAGTGACTGCCCAAGAAACCATTGCAGCGATTCGCAAGGTGTTTGTAGGACAAAAGTACTTCAGTGCCGAGGTTGCCCAGCAACTCGCTTTCCAGTCTTTTGGTAGCGAACGCGCATGCCCGTTTGATGAGTTATCCGGTCGTGAAATGCAGATCGCCATGATGGTGGTGAACTGCCAGCGGGTGCAGAAGATTTCCCAAGATCTGCACTTGTCGCCAAAAACGGTAAACAGTTACCGCTACCGTATCTTTGAAAAACTGTGTGTCTCAAGCAATGTGGAGTTAGCGCTGATGGCGGTGCGTCACGGCATGATTGATCCGATGACCTCTTCGACGAAGCCGTTGCGACGCGAGCCGCTCGCAGCGGGTGTGGCGGGTGTGGCAGGTATAGCGGATGACAAAGGCAGTTTGGGTGGGCTTGAGCCGGCGTTAGCGGTCTAACTGCTGGTCGCTCGAGACTCTTCTCTGAAATCCCGTCGATCAATGCGATCGGCGGCCTTACATTCATCGCTGCACAATTTTGAGCCGGCGTAGGGCAAAAACCACTCTTTGCACATGGGGCACTTACGTGGCTCTGTGCCTTGCAGTTCGAGCAAGCCCTGGCTGCGTTGCTTAAGCAGGCCACCCACAGCGGGGTTGGCTTTTACGAGGTCGCGAAAATCACGCTCGTCAATGTCGAGCAAGCGCAGAATGGTGTCGATGTTGAGTCGGGGGGAGCGCAGCAGCAGCTCCAGAGCATCCGCCTGCAGATTGGGTGGTGCGTCGAGCGACTCATCAAGCCCGGATTCGTCGGCGACGGCCGTGCCCTTGGGCTGACAGACAGTCTTTTTGGTCGTTTTTTTGTTGCTGCGTGACGTGCTCACGTTCGGTCCCGTTGGTCGCTGATTGTGTGGTGCACTTTCTTGTGCAAAGTCTGCTGCACATTCTGGTGCTAGCTGTGGCGTCAGTCTGCTGGCGTTTGCTCACCTGAATTGTGCAGGGGAGCACACCTTAGGCGTAAAGTTAAGTCCTAAGAGTCTGTAAGAGCCTGAAATTGGCAAAAAGTTGCGTTTACAACCTATTTTTCGATCAGTTCGGTAGAAATGCGGCCTGTCGCGGTGAGTGAGCGCATTTCGGTGCGTGAGCGCCGGGCGCGTATAGCAGCCTGTCGCCGCTGCCCGCGGCTGGTCGCCTGGATCGACGAGCAGCGCGAGCGGGAGCCCTCACACCACAATGCACCGGTACCGGATTGGGGCGATTTGCAGGCGAGGGTGCTGCTGGTGGGTTTGGCGCCGGGGCGTTTGGGGGCCAACCGCACTGGACGTGCGTTTGTTGGCGATTCCTCCAGCAACTTCCTCTTCAACGGTCTGGCCGAAGCAGGGTTTGCTACCAGTGCACAGCCCGCCCAAGCGCAACTGCGAGGGCTTGCGATCACCAATGTGGTGAAATGTCTGCCGCCGCAGAATGCACCCGTGCGTACGGAGTTGCGCAATTGCCAGTCGCACTTGCGCGCGGAGCTTGCGGCGTTCTGGAGCCCGCGTGTGCGCCAACCTAGAGTGTTGCTCTCTCTTGGCGGTGTCGCGCACCGTGCGTTGTGGCAGGCGTTGCCAGAATCGGTTTCGGCAGGACGCGCGTGCCCACCGTTTAGCCATGGCGGTGAGTCAGAGATTGCTGACAATCTGCGGTTGGTATCTTGCTTTCACACCAGCAAGCTCAACACCCAAACCGGGCGGCTTACGCCAGACATGTTGCGTGAGGTTCTGCTTCGGGTCAGCGCCCTGGTTGGGTTAGCATCACCCCATGACCCCAGATCCTGATACTGACGCCGCAACCGACGCTGTCCCGCTCGAGGAACACGCGCGACCGCAATTTAACGCTGAAGAATTTTTAAAGCACCTCACACCCAAACCCGGTGTTTACCAGATGTTCTCGGACACCGGTGAGGTGATTTATGTGGGTAAGGCCCGCAATCTGAAAAGCCGGGTAACCAGTTATTTTCGGGCTTCAGGACTGACGGCAAAAACCATGGCGTTGGTCGCTCGCATTGCGGACATTCAAGTCACGGTAACTGCGAGTGAGACCGAAGCGCTACTATTAGAGCAAAGCCTGATCAAGGCTGAGCGTCCGCACTACAACGTGGTGCTGCGCGACGACAAGTCATACCCGTTTATTTATCGTACCCCGCATGACGACTTTCCACGGTTGGCGTTTCATCGCGGTGCGCGGAAAAAAACCGGACGCTATTTTGGCCCTTTCCCGTCTGCCGGTGCCGTGCGCGAAAGCCTGAATATTTTGCAGAAGCTGTTTCAGATTCGCCAATGCGATGACACGTTTTTTAAGAATCGCTCGCGGCCTTGTTTGCAGTATCAAATTCAACGCTGCAGCGGACCCTGCGTTGGCTTGGTATCTCCCGAAGACTACGCGGATGACGTGCGGCTTGCGGAGCTGTTTCTTGAGGGCAATAGCGGCAAGATTCTCGATGAATACAAAGCCAAGATGAATGCCGCGTCTGAAGAGCTCGAGTTTGAGCGCGCGGCACGCTTCCGTGATCAGATCAGCAAGCTGCGTCGCGTTCAAGAACAGCAGTACGTGCACAATGAACGCGGCGACGTTGATGTGTTTGCGGTATCGCAAGAGGGTGGCATTAGCTGTGTGCAGGCGTTGTTCATTCGCGCTGGCCGGTTGCTTGGACAGCGCACCTGGTTTCCCCGTGACGAACTGGCCACCGGTGAGGCTGAAATGTTGGGCGCCTTTTTGTCGCAGTATTACCTGGCAAACGAGCGCGGAGACCTTCCCAAAACCTTGATTACCTTTCCGGAGTTACCGAGTTCGGCCATGTTGGCTGAGGCATTGACGCAATACTCTGGACGCAACGTTGATGTGAGTAATCGCGTGCGCGGCCAGCGAGCACGTTGGCGCGACATGGCGCTCGAAAACGCCCAGCTCAGTCTCACCGCTTATTTGGCGGATAAGAAAAACGTTTACTCACGGTTTGTTGATTTACAGGCGGCACTGCGCCTCGACGATGTTCCGGGGCGACTTGAGTGCTTCGATATTAGCCACACATCGGGCGAGGCGACAGTTGCCTCCTGCGTGGTGTTTGATCGCGAGGGCCCGCGCAAAACCGACTACCGGCGCTTTAACATCGAAGGCGTGACGGGTGGTGATGACTTTGCCGCGATGGAGCAGGCATTACGACGCCGCTATACCCGACTTAAGTCGGGCGAGGGGGCGTTGCCTGACGTGCTGGTAATTGACGGCGGCAAAGGGCAGCTGTCACGGGCCGTACTGGTGCTTGAAGAGCTCCAGGTGGAAGGCGTTGTTATTCTGGGTATTGCCAAAGGCCCCACTCGCAAGCCGGGGCTTGAGACCTTCTTTGTGGCCGGCAAGGGTGAAGTTGAGGTGCCGGAGCAGGGGGGCGCGATGCACTTACTGCAGCACATACGCGATGAATCCCACCGGTTTGCCATTACCGGTCACCGGGCTCGACGCCAGAAAGCGCGCAGAACCTCTGAATTGGATCAGATTGAGGGCATTGGCCCGCGACGCAAGAAGGAGCTACTCAGTCACTTTGGCAGCCTGGCGGGAGTGAAGGGCGCCAGTCTGGACGAAATTGGCAAGGTGCCTGGCATCAGCGGTAAACTAGCGGCGGATATTTACGACACTTTGCACCCGTAGCCACCTGTGACGGGCGCTACTCGGTACACTTCGGCGCATGAATTTACCCAATATTCTGACATTGTCTCGAATCATGCTGATTCCGGTGTTTGTGGCGATCTACTTCCTGCCTGGCGAAAACACCTACCTGTGGGCCGCATTTTTGTTTGGCGCCGCGGCCTTAACCGACTGGCTGGATGGGTATCTCGCGCGCAAATGGGGTCAAACCACACCGTTTGGCGCCTTTCTAGACCCGGTAGCCGACAAACTGATTGTGGTGACCGCGCTGCTGTTGCTGATCGACAGCCATTCGAACCTTTGGCTCACGTTACCCGCCATTGTGATTGTCGGGCGTGAAATCGTCATCAGTGCCTTGCGCGAGTGGATGGCCGAGATGAACGCCCGTGGGGTGGTTGCGGTGTCTTGGCTCGGACGGGCAAAGACAACCATTCAAATGGTGGCTATATTTCTGTTGCTGGCAAACCCCGCTGAGCTCGAGCGCCCCTGGGTGCTGATGGGCTATGCGCTGCTCTACGTCGCCTCGTTGCTCACTCTGTGGTCAATGATCAACTACCTTCGTTCTGCCTGGCCCATGCTGGTTGAGGGCGCGATGGGTGGTGGTGAGCCTCCAGAGCAAGACTAGGCTTACATCTACGCCTAAAGCTCAGTCTAAAATTCCCAATTGAGCTCACCACCAATTCGGGTATCATGCGCGCTCGCTGGGGCGTTAGCCCAAGCAAAGAGGCTGGGTGGCAGAGTGGTCATGCAGCGGACTGCAACTCCGTTTACGCCGGTTCGATTCCGACCTCAGCCTCCATCTTCCTTGTTGCCTTTGATGCCTGCTATACCTTTGACCGGTAAATAATTGAACGCCTGTCTCGAATTGCCCTTCTTATAACTCCTTTGCGCTGCAGAATGGGTCGCAGTTCCCGGTTTACCTTGCGGTGCTAGATACCATATAGGGTATGAAAGCACCCCTACTAGATTGGCTAGGCTCGTTGCTGTCGCGACAGAAAAAGCCCGCCACCGTCGTCATCCCCACGTTCCCTGCGGTCGAAATCGATCCTGGGTTGAACGACTGCTGTGACGTTGTTGGACGCCTGCGCGGTCGACGATTTCTGATGACCAATGCACCGCCAATTCCGTTGCCCGGCTGTAACATGAAAAAGTGCAACTGTCGGTACGCTCGCTTTAAGGATCGTCGGCAAGAAACCCGACGCGGCGACGATTTTGGGATTACTAACGCGATGTTTACGGCGAGTGACAAGCGCGAGAAGAGTGGTGGTCGCAGAGCTGAAGATCAGCCTGTGGATGAGGCAAGTCAGGGGTCAGAATGAATTCTGACCTCGTGTGTGCGTCTACCCTCTGACGTCACTTATCAGTCATCATTCATCAGTGCCAAGAAACGGTCCATCTACGCAGAGTCGGCGTCCGTCTGGCGCCGCACAGGCGCCACAAATCCCCACACCACATTTTGTTAGGTAATCAATAGCGCTGAATATCTGCGACTCGTTGCAGTACTTTTGCTGCACAGCGACTGCGGCGTGAACCATAGGCGCCGGTCCACAGTTGTAGAACGCAAGGTTTGCCAGGTCGGCTTTGCTCAGCGTTGCCAGATGCTCATCCAGTAATGCAGTGACTACGCCATGGTAACCCCGCGAGCCGTCGTCGGTGGCGATGTGTAGATCAGCCGCCTCAGCGCATTCATCAATAAAGTAGAGTCGATCTTCGCTGCGAGCACCGACAAACACGTCAGCGTTGCCGTGGTCGCGTGCAAGCTGATAAACCGCGGCCAAACCAGTGCCGCCCGCAACGGCGACAACGCGTGAGCCCTCGGGAGGTGCTGCCGGAATGCCGTGGGGGCCGCGAACATAGGCCTCAGTGCCCACCGGCAGCTCAATTAATTTGCTGGTGAATTCCCCCAGGTTAATAACCACCAAAGAAAACGGATCGTCGGTTAATGCCGAGAACGGTTTTTCGCCAAGCCCTGGCACCCACAAAAATATAAATTCCCCAGCCTCAATATCGATAGCGCGGTCGAAGGTAAGAATGGAGATGTCTGGGCTGACCCGCTTGTTTTCAACCAGCGTCACGGGTTTGAAACTCATATCAACATGGTATTGCACCTGTGACTCGGCGTTGTTGGTTGAGTCGGTGCAGTCGCGCTCAAGGGTTTCGAAGTAGTCGCTGATTTCAGGTGAGGTCATGCCAATGAGTGCGGAACCGACGCCAAACACGCTGGCGCCCGAGTCGCGAAAGGCACGTACGTCGTCGGCACTACTGATGCCGCCACAACCAATCAGAGGGACATCAACCTGGCTGGCGATTTCGCGCAAACACTTGAGACCAATGGGCACAACGCCTTTGCCTGACATGCCGCCCAGCTCGTTGCTGAGTACGGGGCTGCCGTGTGCACTGAAGTAGCCAGGACCTACGGTATTGATGGCGCAGATTGCATCAGCGCCTGCGTCTACTGCTGCCCGTGCGATGGCGCCGATATTGTCTGCGTTGGGGGTCAGTTTTGGCACGATGGGAATATCGACAGCGGCCTTAACAGCCGCGGTAATCTCGGCCACCAGTTTCGGGTCTTGGCCCATGGCCATGCCGTAGCCTTTGGCGTGGGGGCACGACAGGTTCAGTTCAAGACCGTCGGAAAAGGGCGCCAGTAGTTTCGCCACGGCGACAAACTCTTCCACGCTGCCGCCAAAAATAGAGGTGAGCAGAAAGCGGTTGTGGGGCACTTCGAGCTGTGCAAAGAGTTCAGCTGAACGTTCGGCGCCTGGGTTGGTGAGGCCCACCGCGTTTACAAAGCAGCCCGGCGCGTACTGGCTGAGAATCGGCTCGCGGTTACCCAGCCTGGGCACTGGACCAATGCTCTTGGTGGTCATTACGCCCACCTGAGGCACATTGCGAAAGATGTACTCGATAATGGGTACGGCTGTGGCAACAATGCCCGACGGGATGGTGAATGGGCCGGAGATTTCCTTGCCCAGAAACGTGGTGGTTGCCGGTAGTGCAGTTGTCAAAGCGGGGTGCTCACTTGGGGTGATGAATGGGGGTGGCGTGGGGGTGCATTCTACCCACTCAGGCGGGTGCTTGGGAGGGGTCGATCCAGCCGCCAGTAATGCCGGCGAGATAGCCGCCATCAACCACGAGCTCCTGACCGTTCAGCCAACCGCAATCGCCAACCGCGAGAAACTCGATCACCTCGGCGATGTCGTCAGGGGTGCCAGCCCGGCCAATCTGATCGACGCCCCAGTCGTATAGCTTGTCACCCACCAGGTTGCGAAAAGTTGGCGAGAGCTGTGTTTCGGTAACCCCGGGGTTGACGCAGTTAGCCCGAACCCCAAAGGGTAGCCCCAGTTGGGTTGCGGTGTAGGTATAGGCTGCGGCACAGCGTTTGGAGAAGTGATAGGGCGTTTGCTGCCAAAGCTCGGGGTTGGCAGTGAGCCAGTCTTTGCCCGCTGAAAACGACGGGGTGTTCAGCAGGCCACGCAACTCGGCTTCGAAGTCGCGCCACTTCCAGCCGGCGGTTGAGGCAACGATCACCAAAGACCCGCCGCGGTTTATGCGTGGCAAAAGCGCTTCGCTAAGCGCTCTTAAACCTAAAAAGTTGATGGCGACGGTGTCGGCTGGTTGAGTGGTTTCGGCAACGCCCGCGACGTTTATGACCGCGTCGAGTGATGCGGGTAACTGGGTTATTGCCTGGGCAATAGACGCCTCGTCAGCCAGATTGCAGGGCACAAAGTGTGTGCCCTTGGCGGCGTCTGCTGACATGGGCTCGCAGACATCGAGGATATGGATCTCGCACTGGCGTCGCTTTAAGCGTTCGACAGTGGCAGCGCCCATACCACTCGCACCGCCCGTGATTGCGATTGTCTTTGTCATGCTGTTTCGATCTCCCGGCAGGCCTGCGTAATGGGGCCGTTCATGGCATGGTAAACCCTGAACAGAATGCGTGCGACGGGCCGAGTAAGTGACCACAACAGATAACTCCAAACCTGGGTGCGAGTTGACCGCCCTTGATGCGCGCGCGGCTATTCGCGCCGGCACACTTAGCGCGAGTGCGTTGCTTGAGTCTTGCATCGATCAGGTTGAGCGACTTGATCCGGTGGTGAATGCGCTGGTTATTCCCACGTTTACCCAGGCGCGCAAAGCGGCGCAGTGGGCCGATGCCAGGTGCGCCCAGGCGACTGCGGATGATGCTGCTGCTTCTCCTGCTCCTGTGCTGGGTGCGTTGCACGGGTTGCCCGTTGCCATCAAAGATATCCAGAACATCGCAGGGGTTGCGACAACCTGGGGCGACCCAGCGTTGAGAGATTCGATTGCGGTGGTTGATTCGCCCATTGTCGCGCGTATTCGTCGAGCAGGGGCCGTGCTTATCGGCAAAACCAACGTGCCACAGAAAAGCATTGGCGCCAATACGGTCAATCCGCTGTTTGGTGCCACCGGCAACCCTTATGCGCCTGAGCGAACCTGTGGCGGGTCGAGTGGTGGGTCAGCGGTTGCACTGGCTACGCGCATGGCGCCGCTGGCCACCGGGTCTGACCACGGCGGCAGCCTGCGCATTCCTGCCTGTTACAGCGGTGTGGTTGGCGTACGGGCAACACCCGGCATGGTGCCCAACGAACAGCGCGGTATGCCGCAAACCAATTACGCGGTGCAAGGACCTATGGCGCGCACGGTGCGAGATGCGGCGCTGTTGCTGTCGGTTATCGCCCAGCGCGATGAGGCGAGCCGGCAAGACCCGATGGTGTTCCCCTATGACGCAAGCCGTCTTGCCACGCTTGATGTGCCGGACTTGGCGGGGGTGCGAATTGGCGTTAGCGCTGATCTGGGTGGCGTTTTAGTGTCGCAAGCGGTACGAGAGGAATTTGCGCAACGCTGTGCAGTGGTTGGCGATCTGGTGGGTCACTGTGCCCCCTGTTCGGTCGATCTCACGGCAGCGCCTGGCGTGGACTGGCATCTGCGCCAGGAGTTGTTTGCCGCCGCCTATGCCCAGGAAGCGGCGCATTGGGGGCCAGACGTTAACCCGAACGTCAAAGCAACCTATGCGTCAGCGATAGCAACGCCCATGCAGGACATTGCCCGAGCAAAGCAGACCCAATTGCAGTTAACCCGGCATATGGGTGACATGTTTGATGATTTTGATGTGGTGATTGCACCTGGAGTAAGCATTCCGCCCTTTGCCTGGCAGCAACTGAACCCCGAGCACATTGACGGCCAGCCCGTTAAGAACTACATGGCCTGGCTGGAACTAACGGCCGCTTTGACCGTAGTGGGGCATCCGGTTGTGACGTTGCCCTGCGGGCTTGATGGCCAAGGTACCCCCTTTGGTATTCAACTCATTGGCCCGATGTATGACGACCGGCGTTTGCTGGGCATTGCGGTTGCGTTGGAGGCGGCGTTTGCACAACATCCGCTGCTGGCCACGCCGCCGCCTGACTTTGGCTGGCTCGCGCGACAGGATGCCGGCTGCAAAACGCTGGGTCGTGATGTGCAAGCGCGCCACAGCAACTAAACCCGATAGCAAAGAGGTTAATACGTGATAGCAACATTTCCTGGAGTTTTGGCCTTTGCCTTTCTGGCCTGCATGCTGCTGGTTGGAACGGTGCTGCGCGCGCGGGTGACTTTTTTGCGCAATGCGCTGGTGCCTGCGAGTTTACTGGGCGGGGTACTGGGCTTTTTGTTGCTGCTGTTTGATCTCGATTTTGGTTTTGAGAGCGGTCAGTTCCAAGTTTTTGCGTTTCACTTCTTTACGCTTAGTTTCATGTCGTTGGTGCTTACGGGTTCGGATGCGGGCAGCCAACAGACCAGCAGTGTCGCGCCGGGTGGAATGTGGCTTGGTGTCGTTTGGACCATGAGTCTTGTTTTGCAGGCGCTATTGGGTTTGCTGGTGGTGCTGGCCTACAACGGCATGAGCGGCAATGAGTTGTCTGAATTTCTCGGCATTATTGTCACCCACGGCTTCACCCAAGGGCCGGGTCAGGCACTGGCGATGGGCAGCATCTGGCAGGAAGAGCACGGCATTGCCAACGCGGTTAGCTTTGGGGTGATCTATGCCTCGGCAGGGTTTGTCGCGGCCTTTGTGGTCGGGGTTCCCGTGGCACGCTGGGCGGTTCGACGCGGCCTCAATGCGAACTCGGCAGCGCGCCTCGACGACGACTTTACCCGCGGTTTGTTTGCCATTGAACGGCGCGAGTCGGCTGGCCAGCAGGTCACCCATCCCGCCAACGTCGATAGCCTCGCCTTTCATCTGGGCATATTGGGTGTGGCCTATTTGTTAACCGATGCCTGGCTGGGGTTTATTGGCCCTATTGCGGCAACCGTGCCGCTGGGGGAGTCGAACTTTGGGCTGATGTTCAGCCATAACTTGTTTTTTCTGCACGGCCTCATTACCTGCATTTTGCTGCGCAAGCTGATGGATCGGTTTGGCCTGGGACACTTCATTGATAACAACACCCAGCGGCGCATTACGGGATCAGCGGTCGACTTTATGGTGGTCGCCACCATCATGGCGGTGCAGGTGTCGTTGCTTGCCGAGTTTTGGGTGCCGATTTTGCTGGTGTGCCTGAGCGCCGCACTTGGCACCGCGCTGTTGTGTTTTGGATTTGGTCGGCTGCTTGGGCAATACGGGGTAGAGCGGGCGCTAACGGCTTACGGTTGTTGCTGCGGGTCTACCGGCAGCGGCATCGTTCTGCTGCGCATTCTCGACCCCGATCTGTCGACGCCAATTGCCCGTGAGCTCGCGTTTTTCAACATCGCGGTGCTTGCATTGTCGATTCACATACTGGCCTTCATGGCGCCGTTTCTGCCAACCTTTTCCTGGTCGGTTATTGTGGGTGTATATGGCGGTACCTTTGTACTCGGTGCGGTTGCTTTGGTGGTTGGCTTCAAGCGTTTGCGAACGGCGGTTGCCTAAAATTGCATATATTGATCATGCTAAAGTCAGGCGCTAAGCAAGAACTGTGAATGAGAAGAGCACGTTATGAGTAACGATTTAAAGATAGGGCTGCAAATGGGTTATTGGGGCGCAGCCCCAAATCCAAACATGGTGGCCGTGGCGCAAGAAGCAGAAAAGCTAGGCTATGACGCCCTGTTTACGGCCGAAGCCTGGGGTTCTGATGTGTTTACACCCCTTGCTTGGATTGGCGCTCACACCGAACGCATTCGCTTAGGCACGGGCATTGCCCAGCTGTCGGCGCGCACCCCTACCGCAACTGCGATGGCCGCGCTGACGCTTGATCACATGTCCAAAGGTCGAATGATTCTTGGGCTGGGTGTGTCTGGTCCGCAGGTAGTAGAAGGCTGGTACGGTCAACCCTTTGGCAAACCGCTCGCCCGCACTCGCGAGTACGTCGATATTGTTCGTCAGGTGTTGCAGCGTAAAGGACCCGTGGTTAATGACGGCGAACATTATCCATTGCCGTACACGGGCGAGGGCGCGTGGGGCCTGGGCAAGCCGTTGAAATCAATTACGCATCCTTATCGCGATGATTTGCCGATTTTTCTAGGGGCTGAAGGCCCAAAGAATGTCACGATGACCGCAGAAATTGCTGACGGCTGGTTGCCGCTGTATTACTCGCCGTATCGACAAGAGGTCTACGCTGATCAACTGAAAAATCGCAAGCCAGGTTTTGAAATCATGCATGGTTTGCCCATGATCATCTGTGATGATGTGGCGGAAGGCCTGTTGCCGGTTAAGAGCAATCTCGCTTTATACATTGGTGGTATGGGAGCAAAGCAGCGCAACTTCCACAACGAGTTGATGCAGCGCATGGGGTTCGAGAAAGAAGCCGAAGAAATTCAGAACCTGTTTCTGGCGGGTAAAAAAGACGAAGCTATCGCGGCGGTGCCGGATCAGTTTGCGGATGAAATTTCGCTGGTGGGGTCTCCCGATCGAATCCGAGATCGGCTACAGGCTTGGCGCGAGACACCGGTTACCTCGCTCTTGGTTTCTGCTCGTAGCATGGGGCAATTGCGTACGTTTGCTGAATTGGTCATAGGCTAGCTACTGCAGATCTCAACTTGGGAGTTGGGTGTCATGAGTCGGGCGTGAAGATGACACCACGTTCCTTGTTGATTTGTTCGGCGAGCGCCAGCGCATATTGTTGTTTGCTGTCGGGTAATGATTTTTCTCGTTCCTGGGCAAGCAATAAGCTAGCGCTCGCACTTTCCAGTTTGCCTTGCTGATACTGTGACAAGGCTCGGGTGTAGTAAAACAGGCCCGAGCGCGAGCGCAGGTCTATGGCGGCATTGGCGTGTTTTTCACTCTGCTTATAGTCGCCCTGTTCATAAGCCGCCTGGGCCAAGGCAAAATGGAAGTAGGGGTTTTTTTGGCGCCGCGAATTCATTTCACTGGCGTAGAAAGCGGCACCCTGAAGATCGCCGCGGGCTTGCAGCAGGCGCACTAGGCCGGCTAGGGCAGATTCGTTGCCAGCTTCCAGCTCTACAGCCTTTTTGAGTGACTCGATGGCGGCGTCCAGTTTGTGGTTGCGGGAATAGACAGCCGCCAAATTGACCCAGGAGTCACCATTGTAGGGGTCGACTTTGATTGCGGCGTGAATCAACGCAATGCTTGCGCGGTAGTTTTTTAGGTAGAGCTGGTCGACGGCGAGGTTGTTGTAGAACGAACTCAACGCAAACT
Organism: Pseudomonadales bacterium; assembly: GCA_023300545.1. Taxonomy (GTDB): domain Bacteria; phylum Pseudomonadota; class Gammaproteobacteria; order Pseudomonadales; family Azotimanducaceae; genus JALZVT01. The sequence continues at coordinate 11,670 of JALZVT010000133.1, read as the reverse complement.
CATCAGCCACGATGCGGTGTGGGTAAAGATTTGAGGTTGCGACCTTGTTGAAATCCACAGTCAGCCATTCACTGCGTGGAATTTTGCTGTCACGTATCAACACATTGATGTGCCGACTGCGCACCAGATAGCCTTCGTCCGAACTGAAGGCAGCAGGAATTCGGGCGATCTGAAAGCGGGCATCTAAGCCGATGTGCCTGGCCATGGCGACAAACAGGTTGGTGTAAGAGAGGCAGTTGCCGGTCCGCGCTTCGAACAACTCTGCGGCAGTCAGCGTGTTGTTGGTGTAATAGTCCTCAGGAAAAAAATCTTCCCGGACTAATATTTTGACCAGGCGGCGGGCGCGGTCGACTGGCGCAGAACCGCCGCGGATTCGGCTGTCGATGTATTCGCCCATGGCCGGGGTCAGCGCAATCACCTCTCTGGCATCAGGGATAGCAATAATCTGCGAGCTGACCGGCTCGCCAAACAGGGGGACGCCCGATGCAAGCCCAACATCGTAAAGCGGCGCTAGAGGAGAGGTGGGGGCGACGCTCGTGCAGCCCGTAAGCAAACTCAGCGCTGTTAGCAACGCAACGACTGCCGGTTTCATGATGGTGGTGTTCATGATTGCTGCATGAGGTTGTTTAACTTGGTTTCGTGACCTTGTTCAAGCGTAGAATGTCAGCCGTAACGGGCGAGGGCAACCAGCGCATAGCTTGGTTCCTCGCGGGTCAGACAAAATTACAGGGGAGAACACACAGCCATGAATCCAGCAGGTAAAACCGCCGTCGTTTTTGGTGGTACATCAGGTATAGGCCTTGCAACCGTTGAGCGGCTGGCTGCCGCCGGTGCACGTGTTATTGCGGTGAGTCGCAATCCCGATCGAGCGAAAGAATTGGTGCCCGATGGGGTTGAGCTTGCAGCGTGCGACACCACTGATCCTGAGTCAGTGGCCGCGCTCTGTGCACGCATTGCGCCGATCGACATGCTCATTAATTGCGCGACAGGCGGTGGTCGGGCGGTTGGACCCTTTCTAAAAATGGATATGGACGGCTACCAAGGCTCGTTTGCAAAGCTCTGGGGATACGCGAATACCGTGCGTTTTGGGGGCGAGCATTTAAGCCCAGAAGCGAGCATTGTGCTGGTGACCGGTTCGCCGGCCCAGCGGGCGAAGCCGGGTCAGACAGCCCTTGCGTCTGTTGGTGGGGCGGTAGAGGCCTTTGTTCGTGCGCTGGCGCCAGAACTAGCGCCGCGGCGTATTAACGCGGTGTCTCCAGGTATGACGGACACACCGATGTTTGGGCCCGACAGCGATGACAAGCGCAAGCTCATGGAAAACGCCACTGCAAACCACCTGTTGAAGCGGGCGATTGAGCCCGGTGAGGTCGCTGATGCGATTGTGATGGTTGCCACCAACGACATGATGACCGGTGGCGCAATTAACGTAGATGGTGGCTGGATTTTGGGGGGGTAGCGACGACGCGGAAGCGGACGTTACGTGGGGTCAGAATTCATTCTGACCCCTGCCTTTTTGTCGGTCTAAACCTGATATTCAGGAATCTTCACAACTAGGCCATCCAGCTCATCGGTGATGCTCACCTGGCAAGACAGGCGAGAGGTGTTGACCCGCTCCTGACTGAGATCAAGCATAGAGCTCTCGGTGTCGCCCGCGGGACCCGTTTTTGCGTACCACTCGTCTGACAGAATGACGTGGCAAGTAGCGCAGGAACATTCACCGCCACAGTCGGCATCAATGCCGGGAATGAGATTGTCTACGGCGGCATTCATTAGCGACTGACCATTTTCCACGTTTATCTCGTGTTGGTCGCCGCCGAACTCGATAAAGGTGATCTTGGTCATATCGGACTCCGGTAAGCTAAACGAAGCGCGAAGATTAACAGCGCTAGCGCAGCCCTACCAGAGAGTGAAGTTAATGCGCTGTGGGTTATGCTTGACGCACTGTGATTGAATTTACCGCAACCACCCATCCCGGCAATCGATACCAGCACAACGAAGATGCGATTGGCTGGAGCGAAGAGGCGGGCCTATGGTTTGTCGCTGATGGTATGGGCGGCCACGCTCGCGGAGACATTGCATCTGCAACGGCTAAAAAGGCGCTGTTGAGTGCGGCAATTGACCCGGCCAGATCGCTTACAGATCTTGTGCTGCTAGCCCACGAGGCGGTGTTGCTTGAGGGTATCGAGCGCGATTTGCCCAACATGGGGAGTACTCTGGTTGTTGCCAGGGTGGCCCACGATCAGCTTTCTGTAGGCTGGTGTGGCGACAGTCGCGCCTACCTCTGGCGCGAGGGGCAGCTGTTAAGGGTCACTCGCGATCACTCGCTGCTCGAACAGTTGCTTGAATCGGGTGTTGTCGCGCCGGAAGAAGCGTTTGGTCATCCACGCCGTAATGTATTGATTCAGGCGTTGGGTATTAACGACCCGCGCCCGGAGCCCGGTGAAGTCACTCTGACGCTCAATAACGATGATCTATTGCTGTTATGCAGCGACGGCCTGCACGATGAGTTGCAGGACGGCACCATTGCAGACGTTGTGCAGGCGTTGAGTGACCCCAAGGCGATTGTTGCGGAGCTGGAACGTCGGGTGCTGCGCGGCGACGCTCGAGACAATCTGAGTATTATTTGCTTGCGCGTGAGTGACCTTGAACCGCGTTCTGTCGATGCCTTGAACGCAGCACAGGTGCGCGATCAGTTGCGCGCCTCACAGTCTTCACTCATCACTACTCGTCGAAGAGTGGTCGACACGTTGGAGTTGCCGGTTGTGCCAGACGTGGTACCGCGAGAGGTGCCTAACGTACAGGCACCAACCGGGCGCGCGTTTGAGCCCGAATCAACCAGCGAAAACTCAGAAAGCGCCGACAATACGAGCAACACCGACTTATGGTTGGCATTGGTTGGAGTTGGGCTGCTGGTGGGGCTGGTGCTGCTCTTCACCTAAGGCGTGATCGAGCCCCGCTTTTTCTTGTGACGGGCTGCACAGTTTGTTGCGGTTTTAGTTCACCGCATTGACTGTTGTGACGTTGCTGCCCGACTGTCGAGAGCGGCTTCGGTAGTCTGGGCGCTTGCCTCGTTTCGGAATTTTGTCTTGGCGTCCATTCTACCCTTTACCTTTGTTTGTTTTATTGCCTGCCTCGGCGGCGTTCTGTCTACGTGGTCGCGTCGCAGCAGCTATGGTGCTGTGACTGTGGTTGCGCTTACCGCTGCTGTTTGGGGCGGTATCTGGATGCGAGCCTTACAGGGCGATAGCACGCTCAGTGTTGGTCTCTCCTTTGCGCTGTTGATGTTCGTGCCCGCACTAGTGCTAATGGCGGTTCAAGACCATTTGGCCCAGGCGGCAACCCATCGGCTGCTCCGTCGTGTGCTCTTCATAATCACCTGTGCTTTTGCTGCATTGGCGGCAACATCGGGTCAGCACAACCTGTTTATTTCACTCGACCCCGCTATGGTCGACTTGGCCGCTGGCGAGTCAGGGATTCGCTATTTGGTCGGCAGTTATGTCGCACTGGCGTTTGCGTTTGGCGTTTCTGGATTAGCGATCTATACCGCATTAGTCGATGCGAAAAGCTCGGGTAATCTAGCGATTCGAAATATTGTTTTTGTAGCGTTTCCGTTGGTGTTACTCGTTCTGGGTCTAGGCGCTGTGCTGTCGAACGTAACGATCAGCGGCATGAACCCGGTGCTTTATGGCGTCGCAGTGGCCTGTGCTCTTGGGCCCTGGTTGCTGTCGCATTTTGAATTTGCAGCAGATGACAGCGTTCGTAATCTGTTGTTTGCTCGTTTGCCAGATCCGGTGGTTGCGCTTGATGACCAGCAGCGCATTGTTGATTGCAACGATGCGTTTGCTGACCTGCTGGATAATCCAGTGGCGGAACTACATGGCAGTCTGTTGCGGGAAGTGGTCAGTAAAGAGAATTACGTAGCGCTATCAGAGTCTGACGGTCAGAACTTCGAGCTGCGTTGGGATCACGGCGATAGCGTTATCGAGCATTACGCCGTTGTGGCCCTGGCGCTTGAGAGCGACAGCACTGTCCGGGTTTTGCATCTCACCGAGAGCGATAGCCACAAACACGCGCAACAGGCGCTCGAAACGGCTGATTTTCAGCTCGAACAGGCAAACGCGAGTCTCGACCGCCTGAAATTTAACGATGAGCTCACCGGGCTGTCTAACCAGCGTCGCTTTGTCGATGAGCTGGAGCGAGAGATTGCCCGTCACCAGCGCTCGGGCCTGCGGTTTGGGGTGATCTCAATCGAGGCTGATCACTTTAACTTGCTGGCTGAGCAGCACGGCTCCGCATTTCGTGATCGCTCGCTTGCGCTTATTGCGCGGGCGATTGAAGTGGAAGTGCGTGACACCGATCTGTGCGCACGCCTCGATGGCGAAGAATTTGCGGTGATTGCGGTACAGATGAAAGTGCCGGGTTTGGTTAACCTGGCCGAGCGCATTCGCAAGCGGGTGTTAAAAGTGCGCCCACATGCTCCCGGGGGCGAGCGTGTGCGTATGTCTGTAAGTCTTGGCGTGGGTGTTTTTGAACCCAAGAAGGACGATCTGCGCGGCCTGCTGGCCCGTACTAACCGTTACCTGGCCGAGGCCAAGCGCAGCGGTCGCAATCAGGTTGTTTCTGGCGACTGACACGCGGCTAGAATAGGTCGGTGGGGTCAGAATTAATTCTGACCCCAATTCTAGAATAAATCTCTATCCTTTTGATATTCTTGCAATTACTTGTATCTCAACCAGTCCGCCCGGTACCGCTAGCTCGGTAATTCCTATTGCCGTCCAGGCTGGGTAGGGCGCGTTCACAAACTCATCTTTCACCGCCATAAACGCACCCATGTGCTTCTGCAGGTCAACATGGAACGTGGTGAACTCGGTGACGTCGGCCATATCAGCACCGGCTTCTGCCAATACCGCCGCTACGCCTGCAAACGCCTGGCGAAATTGCGTGGTGGGGTTGGGGTCGGCTTTACCTTTAGCGTCGGTGCCAATGACCCCGGACAGTCGAAGGTTGTCGCCGTCGCGCACAGCGGGGGCAAAATGAAAGTTGTCGTAGCTGTGCTGACTGGTGGCGGGGATGATGCGGGTGTTGCCGCGGTCGTCTGCATCGGCCATTTGAGGTGTCCTTAGTCGTTAGAAAAAGAGTCTGTGCCCTGCAGCCTAACCACAGCCGTACCGCCTGCCAACTTCGTTTATGATCTAGATACGTCTATCAACACGTCATACGAAGGGGAGAACAGTATGGACTTCGATATTCCACCGAAGCTAGCAGCCTATTTGGAGGAGCTTGACCGCTTTATCGAAAGCGATATCAAGCCACTGGAAAACAGCGACGACAACATTCGCTTTTTTGACCATCGTCGGGAAGACGCCCGTACCGACTGGGATCGCGGCGGTTTGCCAAACGAAGAGTGGGAGCAGCTGCTGCACAAGGCCAAGCGGCTTGCAGACAAAGCGGGCCACTATCGTTACCCGATGCCGAAGGAGTATGGCGGCAAAGAGGGCACCAACCTTGATATGGCCATTATCCGCGAGCACTTGGCGGTGAAAGGGCTGGGCTTGCATAACGATCTGCAAAACGAGCACTCGATTGTGGGCAACAACGTTGGCCTGCTACTGATGATTGCTCACGGTACCGACGAGCAAAAGAAAGACTGGATCGACGATCTGGCCGAAGGTCGCCGTGGCTTTACCTTTGGTATCACCGAACCCGATCATGGTTCAGATGCAACGCACATGGAAACCACCGCCGTTCGGGATGGCGATGAGTGGATTTTGAATGGCGGTAAATCCTGGAATACCGGCATTCACAAGGCGAAGTACAGTCTGGTGTTTGCTCGTACCTCCGGTAAGGCGGGTGATGGTGACGGTATTACTGCCTTCCTGACGCCCACAGATGCGCAGGGTTTTGTGGTTGAAGAGATGATGTGGACATTCAATATGCCCACTGATCACGGACGTTTCTCGTTGAGTGATGTCAGGGTGTCACACGCGAACATTTTTGGCGGCGAAGGCAAGGGCCTAGGCGTTGTGCAAATGTTCTTTAATGAAAACCGCATTCGCCAGGCAGCGTCCAGTCTTGGTGCTGCGCAGTTTTGCGTGAGTGAAACCATTGAGTTTGCCGGTCAGCGCAAGCCGTTTGGTAAAGCACTGTCTACCAATCAGGGCGTGCAGTTTCCGCTGGTGGAGTTGCAAACCCAATGTGAAATGTTGCGCGCGCTGATTCACAAAACCGCCTGGCAGATGGACAAAGATGGGCCGTTCTCGGTTTCGGACAAGGTCTCTATGTGCAACTACTGGGCGAACCGGCTGTGTTGCGATGCGGCTGATCGGGCCATGCAGATTCACGGCGGCATGGGCTACTCGCGGCACAAGCCATTTGAGCACATCTATCGCCACCATCGACGGTACCGGATTACCGAGGGCGCGGAAGAGATTCAAATGCGTCGCGTCGCCGGCTACCTGTTTGGCTACATGAAGCAGCGCGCACCAAAGGGGGTAAGTGAGTCTTGAGCGACGCTTCTCGTCACGACCTCGCAGAGCCGCTCACCGCGGTTCTGCTGGGTTGCGTTGCCGGATTCAAAGCGCTCAAAAACGTCGAACGATTGTCAGGCGGCGCGAGCCAGGAAACCTATCGACTAACACTCGATACCGAGGCGGGTGAGCTGTTGCTTGCCATGCGTCGGGCTCCGGGTGGTGGTGCAGACATTGAGCGCCCGGAAAGTTCGCCGGGTCTTGAGGTTGAGGCAAAGTTGATGCTTGCGGCTGCCGCCGTTGGGGTACCTGAGCCCGAGATCGTGCACGTGCTTGAAGAGGCGGACGGCATTGGTGAAGGGTTCATCATGCAGTGGCTAGAAGGTGAGGCGCTTGGCGCGCGCATCGCGCGGGGCAAAAATTTTGCGGAGTTACGTGAACACCTGGCTTACGACTGCGGTCGCATCTTGGCGCAGATACACGCCATTGATATCGACGCGGCGAGTCTACGGGATGACCTTCAGGTTATTGATGCGGCCGAGTTTATTGAGCAAACCTGGGAGCGCTATCGGGCGTTCCCAACGCCACAACCCATGATCGATTACACCGCCCGCTGGTTGCTCGATCATTTGCCTGAGAAAACCACGCCGGCGCTGGTGCACAACGATTTTCGCAACGGCAATGTGATGGTTAACGAGCAGGGCGTGGTTGCCGTGCTCGATTGGGAGATCGCCCACCTCGGTGACCCCCTGCGTGACCTCGGCTGGATATGCACAAACTCCTGGCGGTTTGGTGTGGCCGAATTGCCAGTCGGCGGATTTGGCACTCGCGAAGACCTTTATCGTGGTTACGCGGATGCGAGTGGTACTCCGGTAGACGCCGAGCGCGTGAAATTCTGGGAAGTGTTTGGCTCATTCTGGTGGTCGGTTGGCTGTTTGGGTATGACAGAATCGTATCGAAACGGCCCAGATCAGACTGTTGAGAGGCCGGGCATCGGGCGGCGCAGTTCAGAGTGCCAGGTCGATTGTGTGAATCTGATTATTCCTGGGCCCGTGGCGTTGCTCGACGAGTCGATTCTTGTCGCGGATAAACGCGAGCCAACACCCGCTGATGTGCAGTTTCCCCGTCTCGATGAGCTGTTGCTCAGCGTGCGCGACTTTCTGCGTGAAGACGTGATGGCCGAGACCAGTGGCCGACTGCAGTTTCTGGCTCGGGTCGCCGCAAATTCGCTCGACATTGTCGATCGAGAAGTTCGTGTTGGTGACCGGCTCGAAGAGCGCGAAATCATCAGCTTGCGGGCGCTTGACCTTGAAACGCCTGACGAAGATTCCCTGGCCGGTTTGCGCTGGGCTTTGGTGGATGCCCTGCGCGAAGGCAGGCAATCTCTTGATGATCCTGAATTGCAGGCCTATCTGCGCGAGAGCTGCGTGAATCAGTTAGCTATCGACCAACCGCGATACAGCGGTTTGCGTGTGGCGCTAGCACCATAAAACAGGAACCAGCCATGAATTTCGAAACTCTGTCTGCACGGGTTGATGATGGCACCATCGACACCGTGCTCGTGTGTATGGTGGACATGCAGGGGCGACTTATTGGCAAACGTTTTCATGCTCGGTTTTTTATCGACAGTGGCGGTACAACCCACGCCTGCGATTACCTGTTGGCGAACGATATTACGATGGAGCCCGTGCCGGGTTACGCGGCCGCGGGTTGGCAGGCGGGGTACGGTGATTTTGAGTTGCGCCCCGATTTTGACACCCTGCGAGTTTTACCCTGGCTGACCGCGACGGCACTTGTGCTGTGTGACGTGGTTGATCATCACGGCGACAACATTGCGCACAGTCCTCGAGCGGTGTTGCAGGGGCAGTTGGGCAAGCTTACGACGCTGGGCCTGTCAGCAAAGTGCGCCTCAGAACTTGAGTTTTATCTGTTCAACGAACAGCACAACAAGATCGCGGCGCGCAATTTCCAGACCCCAGAACTGTCTGGGCATTATATCGAGGACTACCATATTCTGCAGACCTCTCGCGAAGAGCCGTTTATGCGTGCACTGCGCAACGGGTTGCAAGAGGCCGGTATCGCAGTTGAAAACACCAAGGGTGAGTGGGGCCCCGGGCAAGCCGAAATTAACGTGGTTTATGACGATGCGCTCGCGATGGCGGACAAGCATGTGGTGTTGAAAAACGCCATTAAAGAAATGGCGACACAGCACGACAAGGCGGTCACCTTTATGGCGAAGTGGCGGGATGATCTAGCGGGTAACTCGGCGCACATTCATCTGTCGCTGTGGAACCTGGAGGGCACGCAGTCTCGTAGCTTTGCGGCCGGTGAACCCCACGGCATGTCTGCCACCATGCGTTCATTTGTTGCGGGTCTGCTCACCCACGCTCGAGAGCTGTGTTATCTGCTCGCGCCCAATATCAATTCGTATAAACGCTTTCAGGCCGGTACCTTTGCGCCAACAACCTGCGCCTGGAGTTTGGATAACCGTACCGCTGGCTTTCGGCTGGTGGGTACAGGGTCAAAATCGCTGCGCATAGAGTGTCGAATTGGTGGTGCTGATTTAAACCCCTATTTGGCCTACGCAGGGCTGATTGCGGCGGGAATGGCAGGTATCGACCAACAACTTGAGTTGGCTGAGCCGGTGGCGGGTGACGCCTATGAGCTTGAACACCTACCGGTATTACCTGGGACTCTGCGCGAAGCACTTGCGGAATTTTCCGGCTCAACCATGCTGCGCGCAGCGCTGGGCGATGCGGTGGTTGATCACTATGTGCACGCCGGCAACTGGGAACAGCAACAGTTTGATGCGCAGGTAACCGATTGGGAGGTTAAGCGGTTGCTGGAACAGGCTTGATAAAATCCCTTAAGCGCTAACCCTTAGTGACTCCCAGTATCTGCACTTCCACGTCCACAAACTGCCCAACCCATTCGGTATCTAGCCACTCTAGCGTGCCCAAATTGAGCGCTAGTCGATCTAATCGACTGGTTCCGATCAGCGTGTGGGTGCCCTGGTTGCTGGTCACTGTAAAGTTGAACTCAATGGGGTAGCTGGCACCGCGCAGCTGCAACGTGGCCTGGGTGCTAAAGCCGGTTGCGGTTGTTTGAAAGTGGTTAGCCGTAAATACCACGCTGGTGAAGTTGTCAGTGTCGAACCAGTCGAGCCCCGCCAGAATTGCATCGCGTTCGTTGTCGTTGGTTGCAAGCCCGCCCGCGTCCATCCGCACGGTTGCTGAACTGTTTTCGAGATTGTCAGTGGCAAAGCGAATGTCAGCGGTGAAGTTTTTCCATTCGCCGGTGAAATCAGCACCGGCCTGTTGGGCGGTAAAGCGAATACGACTGTTGTCGTCTTGAACCGTCCATAGTGGCAATTCGGTTGCCGCGGATAGTGGCAATTCGGTTGCCGCGGATAGTGGCAATTCGGTTGTTGCGGGTAGAGGGGCCGTTGCGACCACCAAATCGGTCGCAGCTGGAATCACCGGAGCGACTGGAGCGACCAGTTTGGGTAATACGAGCCGCGGCCCATCGGTAGGCCAAGTGACGGCGACGCCGGTAGCAATAACGGCCACAAACACCAACGCCCAGCTTGGGCTACCCATGCGGCCCATTACGCCGTCTTTATCGATCAGCCAGTGCTTCAGCGCGGCGATTATGTGGCCTATGGCAAGTACCAATAGGGCTTTGCTGGCCCAGTGGTGCAGGGTTTGCAGCAGGTCTTTGGCGCTTTCGCTGGGGCCAATGAGGTCGGGTAACTGGGCCAGGTTAAACCAGGCGACGCTGTACCCCGAGGCGGATGACATCAGCCAGCCGGAGAGCGGTAAAAAGAACAGCAGGGCGTAGAGCGCGACATGCATCACCCTGGCCAGCCGCTCGCCAAGGGTTGGAGCAACAGTGGCCAGTTCTGGCGTTGGCTGCAGGTAACGCCAGATCAGGCGTAGCGCCGCGAGGCCCAATACAGTGATACCAATGGATTTGTGCTGGGCGAGCGCTGCGAGCTGACCGGGCAGGTTGCCGTCTGCGGCGGCCTCTTCGGCGCGTTCGCCAAGCATAAACTGCAGCACGATGCCGCCGGCAACGAGCCAGTGCAGCAGCCGCGAGACCATGGGGTAGCCTGACTCGGTCTTTGTGTTTAGCGGGGGTGTCGCTTTTGTTGCGGAGGTTGTCATTGAGTGTTTTAACCTTTGCAATCTAGCGCTGGGCGCAACGCTACCATGCTAACCTTAGCAACCAAAATTCACAGTAACTGGTTTGATCCCTAAGGCGGTTTATGAACTCTTTGAAAAAATGGATGGTAACTCGACAACAGGCGGCAGCCTGTCTGGCTGTTGTGGTCGCGAGTGCCGGATTGTCTGGCTGTCTGAACAAGGAGCCGACCCAAGAGTCGCTCGCAAAGGTCAACCAAAAGCTGGAAAGCGTGGGTTCACTCGATTTTGCGGTTAAGACCCTGATTATTGATACCCACATCGATGTGCCGTATCGCCTGCACAACAAAATGGAAGACGTGTCGGTGGCGGCTGGCGGCGACTTTGATTTTCCGCGGGCGCAGATAGGCGGGTTAAATGCCGCATTTATGTCCATCTATATTCCCGCTGCTGTGGATGCCCAAGGCGGCGCGGGTAAGCTGGCTGATGAGCTGATCGACGGGGTCGAGGCCATGGCTCGCAAGCACCCTGAGCAGTTTGCGCTGGCGTACTGTGCTGCTGATGTGTCTACCGCGGCGAACAGTGGTCGGGTTGCCTTACCGCTGGGCATGGAAAATGGTGGGCCGGTGGCCGGCAGCTTCGACGAATTAAAACGCTATCGCGACCGAGGTGTCCGCTACATCACGTTGGCGCACTCCAAGTCGAACCACATCTCAGATTCATCCTATGACACCAACGAGCGGTGGCAGGGGCTGTCTGAATTTGGCAAGTCGCTGATTGGCGAGATGAACCGGCTGGGGGTGATGGTTGATATATCGCACCTTTCGGACAAGGCGGCGACCCAGGTGCTTGCGCTTTCTAAGGTGCCGGTTATCGCGTCGCATTCGTCAATGCGGCACTTCACGCCTGGGTTTCACCGCAACATGACTGACGACATGGTCAAAGCGCTGGGTGACAACGGGGGTGTCATACAGATCAACTTTGGCAGTTCGTTTTTGACCAAGGCGGCACGCTCCTGGAGCGACAAGTTTTCCGCCGCGGCAGCTGAGTACGCCGAAGTG
>JALZVT010000132.1 GCA_023300545.1 Pseudomonadales bacterium | reverse complement strand
TTCGAATCCGGCCTTTTGCGCGAGTAACATGATTTCGTTTGGCGAGCCGCTGGCCAATTGGACGTGTTTAGCGAACTCTTCAGGTACTGATTTTAGCGTAGAGCTAAGCACGATGCCGGGGATCGGATTTGCACCTGTCGCTTTAGTTAACGCACTGGTACAAACCGGTTTTAAAACCCAAGCAAACACAACCCAAGGATTCTGTATCGCAGTGGCTGTCGTTACCGCTCGCCATCGATAGCTCAATTAAATCTGAGCCGAATCGGTCGTAGTTCAGTGGGCCAGGCAACGCGTGCTTCGTACTGCCGTTTGAACTAGCGTATCTCTTTGGAGATCGCGCGGACTATGGCGTTTTCCAACGCAGTATCTACCAGTCGAATAATGCTCGCTCGCAATCATTTGCAACGACCATTCCACCACTGGGGACTCTCACGTCGCATGTCTTCCCCATCTCCCCGTTCACCAATTTCAGTAGTGATACGCGACCGCCATCAATGACAACGGGTACGCTCCCAGTCTTCTTGCGAGCTTGGGTTAGGTGGCCGTGTATGCGAAGACTGTAGCCAGCATCGGCCAGACTTGCTGCCGATGACTTTTAAGGTAACCGACTTTGATTATCCAAGAATGATCGACCTGTCATGCGATGTTGATCTAGAGACAATACCCGCAAAGGGTTACCGTAAACTGTTGCGACACTTAGCGGAAAAGTGAACTGCTTAGGAGAACCGAGTGCGGTTCACGTTGGCTCAATGAATAGTATCACCACCTTCACTAACTACGCATACAACGCAAGCGGTAACCGATGCGTCTCGGTCGGGCTATCGAAGGCTTCCGTATTGGCCCAGCAGTGGCGGTTTGGGTCGGTCAACGCTTCGGTCTTTGTGTGCCGCAGGTTGGTTGCGCTGGTTTGTGGGGCTTCTGGGTTTGCCTCTGTCTCTACCTCAAACTCGAACACCTCCAAGGTATTAGTGTCGCAGTTAATCAGTGTGACCCCAGGTCGGTGCCGAGGTGAGAGGGTGCCCGCATTGATGTGGGTCAGGCCTGGGAAGTCGAGCACGATGCGGTAGTGCATGTGGCCGTTAACCAACAGCTGATAACTGCCGTGCTTAATGAGCTTGTCGAGACCTTTGCTGCGTTCGGGTGGCATACGCTCTGAACCGGGCCAGACCTTGCCCAGGTCGTTGTCGAGAATGCCGTGGCAGAGCAGCAGACGGCCGGCGCTGGTGTCAAAGGTGCGCTGGGTTGGCTGTTGGCACAAAAAGTTGATGGCGCCCTCGCTCAGATTCTCGCGCTGGTGGGCATCGTCGATATGCCGAACCCGGTTATCGAGCATCCAGCGGTCGTGGTTGCCGCGTACACATTGAATGTCGTGTTCGATGATGAGTTCGATGCAGCGCTCGATGTCGCCGGGTCCGTCGCAGATATCACCCGTACACAGTAACTGGTCTGCACCGGCGTCGAGCAGGGTTTGGATAGCCGTTTCCAGCCGGATGTGCTCCGCGTGGACGTCGCCGATGAGTCCAAGGCGCTGGTAGACGGGCGTTGTTGTAGCTGGTGGTGAAGAATCGCTGATAGGTCTGGCCAGGTCGTTGATGAGCGGAGTGTAGCGGAGGGTTGGCAAGCAGGTGTGAAGTCGGCGTTAAATTAGGTCTCGGTTTCGTCGGATGGAGGTGGGGCGCTCTGGGTGAAGGTCGCGCCTAGTGCGGTTAGGCGTGCTAGTGCATTGGGGGGTAGTTGTGAGCCGATGCTTGCAAGGCGTTCTTGATCAAGCAAATTGGGTATGACGGGCCACATCTCCCACTGATCGCCGTGGCGGCGCAGGTTGGTTTCAATTTGGTCCGCAAGATCTTGCGCCATAGCGGCTATGGAACGTTTGCGACGGTTCTGTGGGGCTGGATCATCTGTTCTGATCAAGGGCCCTGCGTTCACGACGCGCTGGTCATTGTCTGCGTAACTCGAGAATAGGGGTAGCACTTGTGCTCCGGCCAGCCGGGCCATTGCTAGTGGCCCTGAGGTGAGCTGGAAAGGCAGGTCAAACATGGTGACCCCTACGGTGCTGCCGTACTCTCGTGGCACATCAACAAAGGTGACCAGAATGGCGTGTTGCTTCAGCGCGCGAACAATGCGTTTTGCGGGCCGATCATTCAGGCGATGAATAACCAGTGTGTGGCCAAACTGGCGAAAGTGCTGGTAGGCGTCTTCTTCGATGCGCGTCCATTCAGCAAGTTTAATGATGTGGATCTCGCGTTCTAGTGGAATGAGTTTTAGTACAGTGAGCAGACCCGCCAGATAATCTGCCTGATGCAGTGTCAGCAATACCAGTGGTTGGTTGGTTTCGGCCAGTGCGCGATGCGCTTGGGCAGAAAATTCTGTCCTTGCTTCTGGCCACTGAGCAACTCGGCTCATTAACCGGTAATTGTTGCGTTGTCGGCCTTTGGCACGAAAGCAGCGCAGAGCAATTTTTTGCGCTTGGGCCTGCGGCTCTGCCAGAGTCAGTCGAACCGCAAACGCGGCGAGTTTGAGATGCTTGCGACCGAACAGGCGAAACATGCAGCCAAAAACAAGCTGGGCAGCGGCCTGAGACGCACGTTTCGGCAGTACAAAGGCAAAACTCTCCGCCAGTTTGTTCAGTAGTGGGATGCTGAGCATTAGCCTGTCTCGTCCTGCTTTTGCGCAATGGGTTCAGGCATTTGGGCAAAGTCGAGCTGCAGTGAGTGGTCTGCAAGGTTGTGAATGGCCTCTCTGTGGGAAACTACCAAAAACGTGTAGTTGTGTTCGCGCAGTAGTTTGAATATTTGAGCCTCAGCCGCAGCGTCGAGGTGTGCCGTCGCTTCATCGAGAATTAGCAGTTCGGGTTGGGCATAGAGGGCGCGCGCCAGTAATACTCGTTGTTGTTGACCGGCTGACAGTGCAATCCCAAGTTCGCCGAGCTGGGTATCCCACCTCAACGGTAGCAGTTTGACCATCTCGCTAAGTCCGGTTATCTGGCCGGCGTGGTCCAGTTTTTGTGAGTCTGTGGTGGCCGCAAACATGCTGATGTTGTCAGCAATGGTGCCAGCGAGAATGCCATCGTCTTGAGTGACGCTTGCGATCATCGAGCGCCACACGGGCAGGGGGCAATTAGCCAGAGGTCGGCCTTGCAGCTGTACCGTACCGGTTTGCAAAGGCATTAAGCCGGCAATCAATCGCAGTAAGGTCGATTTTCCGCAGCCGGAGGGACCGCCAATCGCCAGGCTTTCTCCGGCGTTTAACTGCAGTGAAATGTTGCTGAACAGAGGACCTCGGTCGGGGTAGGCGTAAGTCAGGTCGTGGACGTTGAGTAAAGCCTCCGCGTGCTGGGGAATTGGTAAAGCCTCAGTCATCGTTAGCAGTTCGGGCTCAGTAAGGGCGATGTCGCTCAGGCGCTCAAGGTGTACTCGCAGCAGGCGGAATTCCATCAGGTAGTTAACAAGGCCAGCAACTCGGTTTTTAAATTGGTTTTTGTAGGCGATAAAGGCGTACAGCATGCCGATGGTTAGTGGCTCCGCAGACTCGGTTGGGCCGGCGATGATCAGGCTGGCTCCGAGATAGATGACCAGCACGTTTTCTAAACTGAAGAGCAATGCTTGTGCCTGGGTAAAGGTCAGCCCTAGCCGCGCGATTCGCATCGCCGTGTTGACCTCCGCGGAATAGGCTTTTTCCCACAGTCGCTTGCGGGTGCCTTCGCCGCTGTAGCTTTTCAGGCTGTTGATGTGTTTGATCGACTCGAGAAATAGCCCAGATTGAGCTGCAGAGGCCACGAGGTGCTCAGAGTTCGCCTCACGTTGCGGTGTGAACATGACAAGGCGCAGTGCTAGATAGAGCGCAACAGATGTGATGACCACCAGGGTTAGATTAGGTGCGTATAGCCACATGATGATCACAAAACAAATCGCCATAACGCCGTCGATAACGCTGAAGGCAACGCCCTGGGTCAGAAAGCCGCGCAAGTGCTCGAACGACGAGAATCGTGAGGCGATGTCGCCGGTGTGCCGAGTTGCGAACCAGCCGAGGGGTAGATGCAGTAGTCGTTCGAGCAAACTGGACGCCATCATGAAGGAGAGGCGTTGACCAAACACCGTTCCGACCCAGGAACGCAACGCAGACAAGGCAACCTCCAGCACCATTAGCAGTGCAAAACCTGTGGCGAGTACAACAAGGAAGTCAGCGTCTCCTCGAGTCAGCACATCATCGACCACAGTCTGAATGTAGTACGGACTGAGTAAGGCGAGTGCCTGCAACACAAAAGACAGCGCCACTATTTTGCTGAGATAGGTGACCAGCGCGCTGCGGCTGGGAATGAAGTGCCGCAGCGTGAGAGCGGGCTCTGATTTTTTAGTGCTGAACGTGAGCGTAGGTGTCAATTCTAGCGCAATGCCTGTGAAGTGTTGGCTCACTTCGTTGCTGGTGTAGCGTCGTCTGCCCAGCGCAGGGTCAATAATGGTACAGCGGCCCCTGCTGACCTTTTCCAACACAACATAGTGGTTGTAGTTCCAATGCAAAATGCAGGGTAGCTGCAGGTCGGAGAGTTCGTTCAGCTCTAGCCTGACGGCGCGTGGCGACAGCTCATGCAAGCTCGCGATCTGCATTATCTTTTGCAGATTTACCCCGGCATCGGGGCTGGGGTGTTCGGCGCGTAACCGGCGAAGGGGTATCGCGCGGCCATGCCAGGTCATCAACATCGACAGGCATGCCAGACCGCACTCCGACTGCTCGGCTTGTAATTGTGGTTGCAGCTTGTTCGAAAACCCAAGCATCAAAGTGCCCGTTGCCACGCGAGTAACAGAGGCTCGAACAAGCGTGCGACCAGCAGACTCTTATCGAGCTTTATGTCGGCAGTAAGATTCATACCGGGCTTGATGCGTCGATAGAGAGGATTGGTAGTGTCCATATTGACCGTCACGGAGTACGCAGAGCCACCACCTTCCCACGGTACGTCGAGTTCGCTAAGGGTCAAAGGGCTGACGTTTATGTGGGTTATTTCTCCACTAAGCATGCCGTGCTTCTGGTGCGGAAAGGCGTCGAGCATTAGATTGACGCTCTGGCCTACTTCAAGCTCTCCCGCGGCATGGGAACCTGCCCAAAGCCGGGCGCGGTAAGCACTTTTGGTGCGAACCATAGTGATGAGCGGCGCCTGTGGGCTAGCTGTTGCGCCAGCCTGTTTGAGAACGCCAGTGATAAAGCCGGTGCTGGGTGCCAGTAAGTGTTGTTCAAAACTCATCTGTAAGCGCTCGCGTTCTCGCGCGTTCTCACCAAGCCGAGTGTCAACGTCGCGTAGGTTGGCTTGCCGTGTTTTGGTTAACGTTTGCACCTCATGCTCGAGTGCGCGCAATTGCTCCTTGAAATTGAGTTCCGTTCGCTCGTTCTCTGCAATCGACGCTTTCTGCTGCAGCTCGCGGCGTTGCAGTTCTTCGAAGTCGGATAGGGAGAGGTGCCCTGATTTGTAGAGTTCGGCGCCACGCGCGTGTTGCTCCGAGGCGATTTCCAACAGTTCAACGGCGGTGGTGGCCGACTGCTTCAGACTGCGTTGTGCCTGCTTAAGAAAGCGCCGCTTACTTCTGAGTTTGTCTTGTTCGATGGTGGCGCTCTGTTCGACATCGTTGCGAGACTCCTGCAGGCGACTCGCCTGTTGCATGAGGCTGTGCGACATTCGTTGGTAACCAGACGGCTCGCCAGTTCCAGAAGAGGGGGCGTGTTGCAGACCGTGCAACACGGCGAGTAGTTGGCCGCGCTCGACACGCTGACCCTCTTTAACCTTTACCTGGGCAACAAGGCGGCGCGCATTTGGATAGAGTTTTAGCTCGCCATCAGTGAGTTCAGCTCGGCCGCTGACGGTGGCCTTACGGGCAACCTGCTGTGTACCTGCGTAGATAAGACCAAAGGCGACAAGCGCACAAATGCTGTAGATGAGAACGCCAGTGGTGAACGGCGATCGGGCAAAGGCGGCGCATTCACGGCGCTTGCCGGCAAGAGAAGGTTCGATGCGAAAAAGCGATTGATCTGGCACTGTCTGAACTCTGCGGAGTTGGGTCGCATTCAGAGTAGTGTGTTAACGGGGTTCACCTGCAACGAGTTTGGCGGTCTGAGCTGTGCGAAAACGATGCGTTGGTATGGGCCAGGCGCCGTACACCTCACTCTTTGGTTTGATCAGCGGTTCTTCCACGCTCAGTAAATACCACTTTGGATTTCTTTGGCCAGGAAAAACCGCACTGATAGGCGTAGGTCGAGCGGGCAGCTTGATTCGAGCGAACAGATCGAGCTTTGCGGATATTAGGTAGGCTGTAGCTGGTCCGGCGGGCAGAGTACTGATTGGCTCTCCGAGTTCAGTGTTTGCGGCGACATCTCGTTCAACAGTGAGCCAAAGTTCTCGGATTTCTGCACTCCTTGGTTCGACCGCTGAGAACGAACGTAGTTTTGTAAGTGC
>JALZVT010000131.1 GCA_023300545.1 Pseudomonadales bacterium | reverse complement strand
GCCTTTTTCTTGGTAGCTTTTTTCTTGGTATCGGTGCTGCTGGTGCTCTTTTTGCTAGTCTTGGTGGCCGTCTTGTCAGAAGCCTTTTTCGCGGTCTTGCTCTTGGTCTTGCTGGAAGACGTGCTAGAAGAAGTGCCAGAAGTCGATGTGCTGGGTTTCTTCTTTGTTGTGCTGCTGGTCTTAGTGCTTGTGTTAGTGCTTGTGTTAGTGCTTGTCTTGGTGCGCGCTGCGGTCTTGCGGGTACCTTTCTTCAAGCCACTGCCGGAGGTGATTCTACCAGCTGTCGTTTCGCCGACGCCCTTTACCCGATCCATCAGGTCAGCGTTGGAGGCAAACTTCCCGCCTTTGCTGCGCTCTTTGATAATGCGTTCAGCGATCACTGGCCCAACACCTTCGATGGTCTGTAGTTCTTCCGAGGACGCTTTGTTGACGTCCAGGGCATAGCTGTTGCTGCCTGCGAGCAGCAACAAGGATAGAAGGGTGGCTTTCAAGAATGACAATTTACGCATATTTAGTCTCCTGGCTGGTCTTGCAATAACAGCTGTTTGATCGCAAGTTAGATACGGGGAATAGTTAATTATGCAGTGTATGACATCGTGGTGGGGTTACGGCCTGCTATCGGGACATCTACGGCCCCAGAACGTAAAATTCTTGTAGCGATTCTTATAGTGAGCGGGCGCGTGAAACAATGACTCAATCAAACTCAAATCAACCCCCAGTGAATCTGTTCGACCCCGAAGTTCAGCGCTGCCCTTACCCTGCGTATCAGCAACTTCGTGACGAAGCTCCAGCGTTCCAGTGTCCAGCTACTGGCATGTTTGTTGTTACGCGGTTCGAAGATGTCCGGGCGGTTCTGACCGACTCGATTAACTTCGTCAACAACTCATCGTTGCGCATGGCGAGCCGCCCAGTTACCGACCGACAAAAGGCGGTGGTTGAGCTATTTGAAACCGAAGGCTGGTTGCCCGCGCCTACGCTTGCAGGCAGAGATAATCCTGAGCACAAAGAAATGCGCGCGATTTTCAATCAGGCGTTTCGACCCAAGGTGGTTGGTCGACTCGATCCCGAGGTTCGTGACCTTGCCTATAAGCTTATTGATGACTTCATCGATGACGGCCACTGTGAGTTTGTTCGGCAGTTTGCGATCCCCTTGCCATTGGTCATCATTGGCCGGCAGATGGGTGCCGACCCCGCAGATATTTGGAAAATCAAAGAATGGACAGAGGCGTTCTTCCACCGTATTGGCATGATGCTGGATCCGTCGCAGGAGCTGGATACGGTTCGAAAAGAGATTGAAGCCCAACACTATTTCCAACCCATCTTTGAGCGCCTGCGCAAAGAGCCGAATAACACCCTTCTGAGTGAGCTGGTTAATACGGTCATTGAAGAATGGGGGCGGCCGTTGACTGACAACGAGCTGCACGCCGAAATGATGGCAGATACCTTTGTTGGCGGCAGCGAGACTACAACTAACGCACTGTCAGCAGGCGTCAAATTGCTGATAGAAAACAAAGATGTGTGGGAGCAATTGAAGAGTGACCCTGAGAAATACTCAAAAGTTTTCATTGAGGAAGTGTTGCGATTGGAATCTCCGGTACAAAGCCTGATGCGTGTAACTGCAAATGACGTAGAGCTGTCGGGTACAAAGATCCCGGCAGGCAGCCTTATTAACGTTCGCTATGGTGCAGCTAACCGCGACGAGCGGCGCTTCGAAGACCCTGAAAAGATTGATTTGAATCGCAAGGCACCGGGTGGGCATATGGCATTTGGTTCGGGTGTTCATCATTGCTTGGGCGCACCGCTTGCGCGGCGCGAGTTGATCTGGAGCTTCACCGCGCTTGCCGAGAAAGTGGATGATCTGTGGTTTGCCGAAGAAAAAAACACCTTCGACTATCACCCCCATTACTTACTGCGCTCGCTCAAAGAGCTACACATTGAATTTAAACCGAGTTAGGGCTTGCTTTTCGATGGCGTCTAGCCGGCAGCGAGTTTCAGTTCTTTTCTAATAGCTCGTAATAGCACGGGTACTTTGTCGTGTACCCACTTGGGTTCGCTGTGCCGAATCATTAGCCAGAACAGTGATTTAACATCCCAGAACGTGGCGTCCAGCAGCCCGTTTTCTTTGGCATCGCGTTTGAAATGCCAATGCACAGAGTTTGGAAACTTGGTGCGCGAATAGCCGCCGATGTGCGAAATGTATAATCCGGCTCGAACGGAGGCCTTTTCAATCACCGTCATCACCTGTTTTTTGCTGATGCCCTCAGGCAATTTTACATAGAAGTCGTCAGATTTTTTCTCAGCCATAGGATGCTCGCTATCGTTAGTTTATGTTCTATAGATCGGGGTAACGCTGTTCCCAGTTCTGCAGCCAGCGCGGTTCCGCGAGTAATTGCATGCGTTCGTTGATGGGGTACGTTAGCGGATAGCGGCCTTGGGCCTCAACCGTTTGATTGCTGATTTTTATTAGCGTATCGCTGACGGCCTGAATGTCCTCGCGATTTAGTATTGGCACTCCTTGCGGCCCTGTTCGGTGCGCGCCAAAAATCTTGACGTCGTCTGGCACTGAGCGCAGCAGGGTTGCGGCGCCTTGGGAGTAGTCTCCGAGTGAGCTGTTCGGTAAAAAAGCGTACAGCGGGCCCTGATACATAAAGTCACCGGCAAAGAGATAGCCGCGCGCCGTGTCGTATAGCGAAATGGAATCATCGGTGTGACCGGGTGTGTAGAGTACTCGCAATGCTCGTCCGCCTAGTGATACCACGCTATTGGGTGCGAGCCATTCATCGACCTTAAGCGTGGGTAAGGCATAGCCTTCGGCTGAGCCTAGATGTTCTTCCCAGACAAGTGAGAGAGCGTCGCCATTCTCGCTGGTGACCATGCGTTCTCGCAGATGAGGCAGGTCGACCAGAGCCAAGCGGGCAAAAGGGCCGCCGTTGCCAATGTGGTCGTAGTGCAAATGCGAGGGCACAAAGGTGATGGGTTTATCAGTAAGTGTAGCGGCGGCAGCGGCGACATTGCGCAAGCCAGATCCTGCATCAAACAATAACGCGCGGTCGTGACCCACAATCAAATAATTGATGTTCTGCTGTTCGTAGCGCGGCTCGACGATAGCGAAGGTTTGCGGATCGATAGCGACGACGACAAAATAGTCATCGAGCCAGCGGGCATCAGGGCCTTCATTCTGAGCGTCGAGCAACGCAGGTGGTGCGCCAGTGCCTAGACTACTGATAATTAACTGGTGACGCTTAATGACTGCGACGTAGGCGACTGCAGCCAAGACAACAATGGCCAACAACAACCAGAGTGGCCACCGACGCTTTTTCGCAATGGCAGTGCTGTCAGTCGCTGTACTGTTAGTCGCCGTACTATCAGTCACAGCAGCAGATACCCGCCATCAACCGGTAAATAGATGCCAGTCACGAAGCTGCTCATGTCAGAGGCTAGAAATACGGCGGCCTTACCCTGTTCCATTGGGTCACCCCAGTGACCTTTGGGCAGTCTGGTGATGTGGCTGACCACAGTGTCAGAGAGCGGATTGCCGGTTGTCATCGGTGTGCCGCTGGGTGACAGGGTGTCGCTTGTTGGATTGGTGGGGGGTGGTTTGCCGCCGCGAACCCAGGTTGGACCGGGCGCGAGTGCATTGACGTTGATGTTGTGTGGTGCAAGTTCCAGTGCAAGTGCTTTGGTCATCTGCAACACCGCGGCCTTGGAGCCGTCGTAGGTCACGCCAACACCCGGGCTCATTGCCTGGGTTGATGAGATGTTGATGATGCGACCGCCGTTGCCGGCCTCGATCATGGCGCTGGCCCCCGCTCGGCAGCAATAAAAAACACCATCAACATTGACTGACCAGAGCGTACGCCACATGTCGTCAGTGATGTCGCGGACAGGACCACCAAAACCGTTATAAACGCCAGCGTTGTTCACCAGAATATCGAGTGCGCCCAAGGTGCTAACGGTTTTGGCGATAGCCTCATCGACTGCGGCCCGGTCGCTGACGTCCAGTGCTAAGGCGTGCCCGCCGATTTTGTCAGCGGTTGCCAGTGCTTTGCCCAGGTCGATGTCTGAAACCATAACCTGGGCTCCGGCCATAGCGAGCGCTGTAGCAATCGCCTCGCCAATGCCATGGCCGCCACCTGTCACATGAGCGACTTTTCCCGTGAGATCAATCCAGTCGTTAGGTGTGGTCATGGTGCCTCTCTCAATTTGGTACGTCTGGTGTACTCTAAGGCACCAGTAAACCAGAAGAGATCCAAAACATGGAAGACCTGACCGGGAAAACAGCATTCGTTACGGGTGGAGCAAACGGCATTGGTTTTGCGATGGCAAAGGCGTTTCTGGGCGCAGGCATGCGCGTGGTCATTGCCGATGTTGACGAGAAGGCTCTCGCTGCAGCGGCAGCTGAGCTGAAGGGCTCAAATACTGAAGTTATGGCCGTTCAGCTTGATGTCACTGACCGCGATCAGTTTAAGGCTGTAGCCGACCAGGTTGAGTCCGAGTTTGGATATGTCGATGTGCTGTGTAACAACGCAGGCGTTTATCGTGGCGGCACCATCGACAAAGTCACCTACGAAGATTGGGATTGGGTCATGGGTGTGAACGTTGGTGGCGTAGTAAATGGTGTTCAAACTTTTGTTGAGCGTATGAAGGCGCGAGGCAATGGTGGCCACATTGTAAATACCGCCTCGATGGCGGGTATGACCACATCACCTGGGCTTGGTGTTTACAACGCGAGCAAATTTGCCGTTGTCGGTATGTCAGAATCCATGCAGGGCGATCTTGCAGACGCAGGTATTGGTGTTTCCGTATTGTGCCCTGGCATGGTTCGAACCCGTATTCTTGACAGCGAGCGTACTCGACCCAGTGAATTGGCGCCCGACGCTGACGGCGCAGAGGATGCTGCTCAGGAGCACAATGCGCTCATGCAGATGGCGATGGGTTCTGGCATTGGGGCCGATGAAGTGGGTGAAATGGTGCTGCACGGTGTTAAGAACAACGAGCTGTATCTGTTTCCTCATCCAGAGATGAAAGAGGCTACCGCCGCGCGGTTCAGTCATATTCTTGAGGCGTTTGGTGAGGCAGATCCAGAGCGCTTGAAGGCACAGGAAGAGTTTATGTCTGGGCTTATGAAAGATTGATCAGATAGGCCTCATGTACCAGCGGAGAGAAACGGATGAACAACAACTACCGGCTTGAATACGCGATTACCTCAAACGAACCTGAGGCATTGCGTCAGGCAACCCAGGCACTTAATGGTACGTTCTATATCGACGATCGAGAGAAGTGGCAGCATCTCCCGTTCCGGGCGCTTGCGACCGTTGTCAGCGATGATGTTGAGCAGCTAGAGGCGCTCGCAGATGTTGGCTTGGCTGTGGTTTGTCGACGACTAATCAAAGACGGTGTAGCGGAATCGATTGGCATGTTTCCGATGGTACGTCACACAGAGCTGACCCACGCCGAGTCCGATGCCCACTGGCGAGATAAACACGCGCCGTTGGCGCTTACGCATCATTGCCATATGACCCATTACACTCAGCTGAGTGTGACGCACACGCTATACGGCCCAACGTACGACGGCTTTGCGCTTTGTGGTTTTGGGTCTGAAGACGACCTGCGCAATCGCTTCTACACAACAAAAGACAGCATAAAAGTCATTAACGATGACGTACACAAGTTCGCCACACCTAAAGCATCACCACCGCGCTTGATTGTCAAAGAGACGCGCTACGATTAGCGCGTTGTCTCGTTAAAAATCCCAACCCAGATGCGGCGCGGGCACGTGCACTACCCGGTCGAGGTTTTGCAACAACGCGGCATCGCCCTGCAGATCGTCCGTTAGCGCCAAAGAGCTTGCGCTCCGCACCCCTAACCACATGCGGGTGAACGCACCAACTGAGGCGCTAAGCTGCGGTAGTCCTTCTTGCTGACCGCGAACCGCGGATGACTGCGGGCCAAGCTTTACAATGTAATCGCCTGCCACGCCTTGCCATTCATGGGGTCTCAGCAGGTGCGCTGTCACCGGATCTGTAAGCCTGAGATTGAAACTCAGAGATTCACCGTGCAAGGCCGTTTTAGCTATACAAGCCGGCAAGTCGAGAATGCGCGCTTGCCAGTGTGCATTGGCTTCGTGGTAATTCTCGTGCGCAGAACCTTCGGTTAGGCGCTGAAAGCGGAAGGGCTGATCAAGCAGATCTTGCAACTGAATTTCTGGTGGCGCTTCCATTTGAACTTTGTGAGTCTGATCGCCCAGCGATTTGATGAGCGCAAGCAGCTCGAATAGTTGCTCGGTCGTTTGGTAGGCCATATGGGTAATGTTGTACGGGCCGTGCTGACCTTCAGCCTCACCCCAAAAGAAGTGCGAAAGCGTGTTGCCCTCGCCGTCGTAGTAGCCAAGACCAAAGGGGGAGGGTGTCCAGATAGATTCGCTCTGCATGCTTTCGGGCGGCGTAATCCAACATCCGCCATGGCTGCGTTTGCGATTGCGCATTGCCGTGTGCATGTCTTGCCAGTGGTCCCGGGTGAGCCGCTTGGGTGGGCGAAACCGGTTAGTGACGTTAAGAGTGTGAGGGTCGAAGTGGAAGATCGATATGTAAGCGCCGCTGCCAAAACCGAGCTGGTCGTAGAACCCTTGATCGAACATGCCGAGAGCTGCGATTTCTGCGCCGTCTTCGGCCAGTGTCGCCAAAACATCTGCGGTCAGTTTGCGCGCCGCGCCCATACGGCGGGCGACGTGTCCGGTTGTCACCGCAGCAATGATGCCCAAGTTCAGGTCCGCATTGAGATACCGCATAAAGCCTGGCTGAGATATCACGGAACACTCTGCAACGCCGTCGATGGGAAAGACGACCGATTTGCTGGTTGTTAACAGCGCCTCGAGACCTTTCTCGTGATCTTCGACGTTATCTTCATCTAGCCAGCCGACGTCAAGCCAGACCTGTTTGACCGCGTCAAAATCGCGATCGTGATCGTAGTCGAGAATTTCAATGGTCATGGTGTTGCCGCTTTCATGCCTAAGGTTGTCGTTACAATTGGGGTGAGTGTAACCATTTTTCAGTAGAAAAATGATGAATGTAAATTTGTTGTTTCGCCGCTCTATTTCGTCCGTATTTGGCTCTGGTTCTCATTTGCCGGATGTCCGGTTTGATAACTTCCTTGTCGAGACGCCTCAGATAAAAGACTCATTGACACGGATTTTAAAAATGGCTGCCAAGAAAGCACTAGAACGAAGTTTGCCCGCGAGCAAAGGCCTAGCTCCCGAAGGAGAGAGCCTGGATGACGTCCGCGAGCTGCTGTTTGGACGACAGCAGCGGCAGATGCAAGAGCAACTTGCCCGAGCTGTTGAGGAAGTTTCTCGACAGTCGTCTATGGATCGCAACGAGCTTGCTGGGCAGTTACGCCAGTTGGAAGTTAGCAATGAACGCTCTATTGATGCGGTTCTTGCAACTCAGGCGGCTGCGGTAGCCAAACTTCGCTCTGATACGGATGCGTCAATGGCAAAACTGCTGAACCGACTGTCTGAACTGGAAGCCAGCCACCACGAACGTGGTTTGGAGCTAGATACAGCAAAGGCTGATCGATTAGAGCTTGCTGCGGTGCTGCATTCGCTAGGCAACCAACTGGAAGCGAATAGCGAGAGTTCTTGAGCTAGCGCAACTTAGATAGGCCAATGGCGATGGGTGAAGCGCTCGAACTTGAGAATCTGGATTCTGGAGAAATCGACAAACTGACACAGCTGTTGCTGGGTGCGTCCAGAGAGGAACTCTGGTCAGCCTGGTCGCCTGCCAGTGATGCAGAGTTCATGGAGCGATTGGTCAGCTCGCTAACAAGTGCGATCAGTCAGGTACAGGACAAAGCTGGCTTTCGTGCGGCCATTGGACCGGTTATCGTCAACGGCGTTCTCGACACCGCACGCAGGCAACCGCAGCAAATCGGTGATGCGTTGGCCCCTGCGTTAGGCCCGGCTATTCGCAGTCTGATTAAGCTCTCGCTTGATGAGATGAACGATCGTATTGAAACTGGCTTGCAACGCACATTATCCCTTGAGGGACTAAAGTGGCGCTGGCAATCCATGCGAACAGGCGTTGCTTTCAGCGATATAGTGTTGCGCAATACTCGGCGTTTTCGAGCTGAACACGTCATGCTCATTCATCGCACTAGCGGCACACTGCTCTGTGATCTGGCCCGAAAAGACTACGCTGGCAAAGACGCTGCGGTTGTTGCTTCGATGCTAACGGTGGTTACAGAGTTCATCGGTGAGGCCTTTAATGATTCGCCCTCCTCGGACTATCGACAGATCGAGGTTGGTGGTCTGGTTGTGAAGGTCGAGGCCCTCGGAGACCTGGTGCTGGCCATTGTTGTTAAAGGCGCTCCGACCAGTTTGCTGCACAAACAAATGCGCGAGACGCTTGAAGCGTTGAACTCGACTTTTGCAGCGCAAGCCGCCAAATTTCGCGGCAACACGCAACCCTTTAAGACAGCTGAACACTATCTAGCTGAATGTCTCATTGAACAGAAGATCGAATCCAGCGTGGAGCAATCCCAAGTGCCCCAGGCGCCTCAGGTTCCCCAAGTTCCCCAAGTTCCCCAAGTTAAGGGTCGATCAACAGCACGCCGACGCTCGGTGCTTGTTGTTGCGTTGGTTTGTGCGTTTGGTGTTTGGCAATGGTACAACTACCAACAGAACGCCCTGTGGAGCGATGATTTGAATCGAATCAGTGAACTGCCGGGGGTTGTGGTGCTAAATGTTGAAGAAACGGGTTCTATCTGGCGCGATCAGCACCGCATCACTGGGTTGCTCGATCCTGATGCCCTGCATCCACGAACGTTTCAAACAAAGACGAGAGACAGCATAGAATGGAATCTGCGCAGCTATTTGAGCCTTGATGCCGACGTGGTGTTGCGACGCGCACATCGCTTTCTCCAGCCACCGGCAACTGTATCATTGAGCCTTGAAGGGTCTGTGCTGGTGTTATCTGGCGTTGCGGAGGTTAGCTGGATTGAAGCCATGCAAGGTATTCAGGTGCAGGGGGTGAGCTCGGTTGCGCAAGCCAAACTTAGTTCTCACCGGCTTCAGGTTCAGCATCAAGACGACTTAGTAGTCTCGCCGCCAGATCGTTAAACATCGCCTCTACTCTATCGCCCGTTTTTGCTGAAAGCGACCAGTGAGTATTGAGATCTAGGGTGTCTACAATAGCCACTGCGCCTTCTGCCGGCCCCAAGTCAGACTTATTTAACAATAAGAACTCTATGGGCTGTTCGAGTAGCGAGCGGCAGTGGCTGGCGTAGTGTTCAAGACTCTTCAGAGATTCACAGTTGGCGATATCTCCAACATAGAGCACGCCGTTTGCACCCTGTACAAAGGACTGCTTTAGGTTGCTGGCGTCCTGTTCCCCTGCGAGGTCCCAAATCATCATTTCTACCTGTGCATTTGGGAGGCTGATTGTGCGTTTCTCGACTCGTGCACCCAGAGTTTCGATGTGCCTTTCCGAAAACTCATTCGAAACGTAACGGCGCACCAAACTCGTTTTTCCAACAGCTGAGTTGCCCACCAAAATTACTTTTACTCGTACGGTATTCATATAAATGGCTGCTTTAGCGGAGAAAAAGGCTCTACCGTCTGGTTATATTTTGAGCTGTGGCAAGGATGTACTGTAAAAAATCAGATGTCCTTGTCTGTAAGCGTATTGACCAAATATTTTACAATCCACTAACTGTCTAGAGGTTCCAGATTCCCGTAGGGGTTGAATATATTCTTTGCTTATCAATCCAAGGTAACGGGACTATGCAACACAGCTCACATCGCCGACATTGCCAGGTTAGTGATATTTCTCCCACCAGTCCGACTCGGCTTCGAGTACTGGTGTACGAGGCAACTAATGATCTCGAGCGCATGGTTGAAGCCCCTCAATCCGACGTTCTGGAGACGTCTTTTGATGTCGAGTTTGTTAGTACGCTCAGCGAGGCAGTAGAACACGTGCGCACCGAGTGGTTTGACGTCGTTCTGCTTGAGTTCAATATGTCAGGCGCTAGTCCAGGGCTGTTACTCAAACGCCTCAGCGACTCGGCGTTAACCCGTCCTACTCCTGTTGTGGTTCGCTCTCACCAGCCCAGCATAGAACAGGCGGTCTCAGCACTCACGGCGGGTGCTGCAAACTATCTTGCGGCGGATGAATTGAATCCCCAGGCGGTTTGGACGGCTCTGGAAAGTGCCGCTGCAACCGAGTCCGATGTGCAGCGGGATAAGGCAGGAAGCCTTGTTTCACAAGCCGCGGAGCTAGGGTTGTGTGCCTCGGAAAATCCCGTAGAGCAATACGCCTTGGCGTTGACGCATGCCGTGCTCACTCCGCTAGCAGCCATACAGGAGTTTGTCTCTCTCGTGCTGGATGGTGTGACGGGGCCTGTCAATGATGAACAAGGTAAGCACCTCGCGTTTGCGCGGGGCGGTTGCGAAACCATCCGAGCGTCTGTCTTACATGGACTCGATAGCGCGAGATTTGGTTCAGGTTGGGATTCAGAGCATTCGACTATCAACTTGGAAAAGCTGATTGGTGGAGCCTGGAAAGATGCGTGTGAGACGTCTGCGGAGGAACATAGCAGACCGCTAAAAATAGCTAGCTTGCTAAGAGAAGAGAACGTTACCGGAGATTTTGGCTATTTGACTGAGCTGCTCGGAAGCTTGTTTCAAGACGCGCTGTCTTTTTCAGGAGCACAGAACGACATTGAAGTCAGTATTAGCAGAGACACAGAATTGGAATCGGACCTTGTTGTTGCCATCACGACACAATTGAAGGAAGCCAATGCTGGTGCGACTGAAAATCTCCTAAGGTTTTCTAATGAGCGGTCTTATCGTGGCGTAAAGGTCACTCAAAATGTAGGTCAAGCACTTGAATACAGAATCGCGCTGACTACAGCTAAAACAGCTGAAGCAACGAGTCAAACCAAGATAGCGGAGAGAATCTAATGACAACGGTATTGTTAGTAGAAGACGATAAAGATATCGCCAGAGCATTACGCCTTCGAATTGCGTCACACGGATACGCTGTTTCGGTAGCTCATGACGCGGCGACGGCCTTAATGGTTGCGCGAAAAACGAACCCCGACCTAATTGTGCTAGACATTAGCATGCCCGGAGGCGATGGGTTTGTTGTTGCTGAAAGAATAGAGTTGGCGTTCGGCCGGTTACCGATGATTTTCATTACCGCAAACAGCCACCCCAACCTTCGAACCAAGGCGCTAGCAATGGGTGCCGTTGGTTTCTTTGAGAAACCGTTACAAACCGACGATCTGATCGCCTCAATTGCGGCTGCCACGACTGAATACGGGGAAGCTGTGTGAGCGGACAGATACAAAGTTTTCGAACTCTTGAAGATGCATCCAGAGTTTTGCTTATCGACGATGATCCACTGATTCTCCGTGCATTGGCGACAAGGATTGGCCACGCTGGACACGAGGTGCGTGCGTTTACTGATGGTTCTAGCGGGCTTTGGTCGTTAAATTCTTGGCCCGCCGACGTTGCGGTCATTGATATCAACATGGCTGGCCTGAATGGGTTTCAGGTTGCGCGTGAGATTCAGGAACGCTATCCGTCTTGCAAAGTGATACTGCAAACGGCAAGTAGATCTGAAGATGTCTGGCACCAGTTGGCCAATCAACCGGTAGACGCTGTTTTGGAAAAGCCTTTTGATTCCCGCGAGCTTCTGGATCTCATAGCCGCCGCGTAACTTTGGATTCGTTCATGACTAATACTCAATTGGCTCCCAGAATTGATGCTGAAGTTGTAGATAGTGCTGCCGATAGCGATAGTGCGTGCGATCGAGACCTGCCTGTACTGATTGTCGATGCAGATGAAGGTGATCGAGAACGATTCTGTGAGGCGTTGAGAAACGTCTCTCCAGACATAGTGATTGTTGTTTGTGGAAATCTCGAAACAGCCAGCTATCTGTTTGAAACGCACAATTTTAGTTGTGTGCTGCTCGACTATCATTTGCTGGGTGGCGTCGCCCGTGGACACATTCTTGAATATCAGCAAGCGGCAAATGACCCGCACCTGCCGGTGATTATTGTCTCGAGCTATGGCAGCGAGTCGAAAGCGGCTAGTGCGATGCGACATGGTGCCGCAGATTATCTGGTGAAAGACAATGTGACAGAGCACTCGCTCAGACGTGCTATTCGAAACAGCGTGTCAAAGGCGCAACTGCATCGCTCGTTAGATCGAGAGCGCCAGAGCCTGGAGTTGCTAAATACAGACTTGCTGCAGAAAAACCGCGAAGTTCAGTCGTTTTACCATACGGTGTCGCATGAGCTGAAAACGCCATTAACGGCGATACGCGAATACTGTTCTTTGGTGCACGACGGTATTCTGGGTGAAACCAACCCAGATCAGTTAGACGCCATGAGCACAGCCCTGGATTGCTGTGATCGTCTGACCCGACTCGTGAATGATCTGTTTGATGCGGCGCGTGTTGAAACCGGTAAGTTTGAGCTGAATGCAGAGCCTACCGAGATCGTCGCCTTGCTCAAGAGCGAGCATGAGGTACTGAACGTGCTGGCAAAACAAAGTGGCATTGAGCTCGTGCTGGATGTCGATGCGAATCTACCGCTCTGCGAAATAGACGGTGCGCGAGTCAGGCAGGTGGTATCGAATTTGGTTCGAAATGCGATCAAATTCACCGCGTCTGGCGGGGAGATTAGCATGTCAGCTCGGCCGTCTGAAACCCAAGGAATGTTGCAGGTATGCATCACTGACAATGGCTACGGCATCGCCTCTGAACACGCTGAACATATATTCGATCGGCTCTATCAGTGCGACCCGATTGGCGAGACCTCCCAGAATGGAATGGGCATCGGCTTGTATCTGTGCAGCCAGATTGTGCACCAGCACAATGGCACCATCGACGTGGAAAGTGAGTTGGGCGAAGGAAGCGCCTTTACGTTTACGCTTCCCACAGTGGCTGGTTTCAAGTCAAGTAGGGTCGCCTAGGGCCAATACTCATCCCGTAACTTGCGTTTATAGAGTTTGCCGGTTGGTAATCGTGGAAGCTCGTCGGTGTAGTCAATTGAGCGTGGCACTTTGAAGGCGGCGAGATGAGTGCGTGCGTAAGCTTGCAGTTCAGACTTTAACGCATCATCCGCAACGAGCCCTGGCGCTACCTGCACTACGGCCTTCACCTCTTCTCCAAAATCTACGTTTGGTACACCAAACACGGCCACGTCGGCGACGCTGTTGTGCATGATGAGTGCATCTTCGATTTCCTGCGGATAGATGTTTACACCGCCCGATATGATCAGATAAGCCTTGCGGTCGGTGAGGAACAAAAAGCCATCGTCGTCGACATAACCCACGTCGCCCAAGGCGGTCCAGCCTGGGTGCTGCGGGTGCTGGGAACTCACCGTCTTTTCTGGAGCGTTGTGGTATTGGAAAGGGCGGGTCGGTTGTTCGAAATAGATTAGCCCTTCTTCGCCGGCGGGCATCTCGGTGCCATCTTCTGCGCAGATGCGCAGCACGCCGCTAGCGGCCTTCCCCACCGAGCCTGGATGGGCCAACCAGTCGTGTGGGCCAATAATGGTTGAGCCATTGCGCTCAGTACCGGCGTAGTACTCCCAGATAATTGGTCCCCACCAGGTCATCATCTGTTGTTTTACTTCAACCGGGCAGGGTGCGGCTGCGTGTATCGCGCATCGATGGCTTGTCAGGTCGAACTGGTCGCGC
>JALZVT010000130.1 GCA_023300545.1 Pseudomonadales bacterium | reverse complement strand
TACCTCCAGTACCTCCAGTACCTCCACTACCGCCATCGGTCCACGCTGCGGTGAAGCGTTGCCGGAATTGCTGGCGGCGTACGGTGTGCGTCACGTGTTCGGTATTCCCGGCAATCACACCCTTGAGCTGTATCGCGGCTTGTCTAATTCGTCGGTCACTCATATTACGACCCGGCACGAACAGGGTGCGGGGTTTATGGCTGACGGCTATGCACGTGCCAGTGGCGAGCCGGGCGTGTGTTTTCTAATTAGTGGCCCTGGCCTACTGAATGCGGCTACTGCACTTGGGCAAGCGCTGGCCGACTCTATACCGGTGTTGGTGATCACCGCGGTTGCGGCGACCACCAGTCTGGGGCGAGGGTTGGGTGAGTTGCACGAGCTCCCTGATCAGCAGGCGGCCGCCAGCAGTTTTTGTCGCAAGAGCGTGCAGGTGAACACAGCGCAGGAGCTACTGACCCATGTTGCTGATGCGTTTGCTCTGTTTGCAACAAGTCGACCCGGGCCGGTGCACTTGCAGATTCCCATGGACGTGATGGTGCAGGAGTTACCGCGGGAGTCGCTGGATGCCGCTATTGCTTCTGCACACAACGCCGTTACGCCGCTTGCTGCAACCGCAGACGGCACGGAAGAGCAAGACTGCGTGCGGTTAATGTTGAGTGCCTTGGGTTCGGCGAAGCAACCCATGTTGCTCTGCGGTGGGGGTGCTGTGAGCGCTGCGCAGCAGTGGTGCGCTATCGCAGAAGCACTCGATTTGCCGGTCGTTGTCACCTCGAATGCAAAAGGTTTGGCGCCGCCTGATCATCCGTTGGCGGTTGGCGGTAGTCCGTCACTGGCATGTACTCGAGCCGCCCTGGGTGCTGCTGATGTTGTATTAGCGGTGGGTACAGAATTTGGTGAAACAGACTACGATTTGTTGATGGACGGTACGCTCGAGTTCACAGGTCGCTTGCTGCGCATTGATATCGATCCGCAGCAATTGCAGCGTGGTTATAGTGCTGAACTGGTTCTGTGTGCGTCGGCGCGTACAGCCGCTCGTCTGTTTGCCCGTTGTTTAGAGCTCGAATCAGTTCACTATGATCGTGCGGCACGAACAAATGTGAACACACCAGGGGCGCACAGGGCGCAGGCGTTGCGCGCAGCGGCCCTCAAAGAGCCGCACTGGCATCCTGAAATGGCTGAGTTTTTTGCGACATTGACCCGTGCGCTTGGTGATACCTGTGTGGTTGGTGACTCGACTCGACCGACGTATTACGCCACTTGGCAATATGAACCCGCCCGAGCGCGGCGTTACTTTCATTCGGTAACCGGGTTCGGAACGCTTGGCTACGCTATTCCCGCAGCGTTTGGTGCGAGCGTGGCACTTGCTGAACCGGTAGTTGCGTTAATTGGTGACGGCGGAGCGCAATTTACGCTGACAGAACTTGCCACTGCGGTCGATAACGCTTTGCCGGTGACGCTATTGATCTGGTCGAATCGTGGTTACGAAGAAATAGAAAATAGCCTGACGGAGAGGGAGGTAGACACCCGTTCTACGCTAATTTCTGCTCCTGATTTTTCCAAAATTGCGGCAGCCTATGGAGTTCCATACGCAGCCCCCTCAAGTTTTTCTGAGCTTTTTGTCGCGCTGCAACAGGCGGGCTCGCACCAGGGACCGTCGATTGTTGAAGTGCAACAAGAGCAACTGGTCACACAACCAAGTGGACAATGGTATGGCTGAGCATTCTGAATCTCGACAATTCAACGCTCGATTTTCATCCATGGCGGAACGTCTTGGTCGACCGGGTGGCGATGTCTGGGAGGTGCACTCTGATGCGCTTGCCCGGCAGCAGGCGGGCGACGACATTATTGTCTTAAGCGTTGGTGACCCCGACTTCGATACCCCTGAATATATTGCGGAGCACGTTGTCGCGCGAATGCGAGAAGGACGTACGCATTATTCCCCAGCTGCTGGTGAAGACGGTTTGCGTGAGGCGATTGCGCAGGTAGAAACCAGCAGCACCGGGCGTCAGTTCGACGCTGATCAAATTGTGGTTTTTCCGGGCGCTACGGCTGCGTTATATGCCGTCTTCTCTTGTCTGCTCGACGCCGGTGATGGCGTTCTTGTGCCGGAACCGATGTACATCGGTTATCAGGGTGTGTTCGACGCTGTGGGCGCGGAAATACAGCAGGTGCCCTTGCAGGCAGGTACGTTTGATCTTGATGTGGATGAATTGCTTGCGGCTATTCAGCCCAACACTCGGGCAGTGCTGGTCAACACGCCTGGCAACCCGTGCGGCAATCTCATTGCGCCATCTGTACTCACGCGGTTGGCGGCAGAGTGTAAGAAACGTGACCTATGGCTTGTCTGTGATGAAGTGTATTCGTTGATCACTTTTGATGCCCCACATGTGTCGATGTTGAAGTGCACCGAAGACCTTTCCAATATTGTAGTGATTGACGGACTGTCGAAATCTCACGCCATGACCGGCTGGCGTGTGGGTTGGACGGTTGGCGGTCCGAAAATCACCAGGGCGCTTATTGATATGGCGGGCGCTGCATTTTTTGGGGTGTGTCAGTTTGTGCAGGACGGTGCAGCATTTGCGCTGGCCAATGACGCGGCAGAAGTGGAGCAGATGCGGCTGGCATACCAGGCTCGCCGCGACTACGTTGTGCAGCGCGTGAAAGAAATTCCACGGCTCGATTGTTTTGTGCCACCGGCAGGTATGTTTGTGATGCTTGATGGATCACAATTAGCAAACTCCGGCGATGCGTTCGCCAAAATATTGCTGGACGACATCGGTATTTCCACCATTCCGGGCAGCGGCTTTGGGGCGAGCGCTTCGAGCTACGTGCGTCTAAGCCTGACCGTCACGCAACAACAGCTGGAACAAGCATTTGCCCGTATGGCTACGCTGTTTGGCGATAATTCGTAACTCAACGTAGGCGGTAAAGGAGTAGCTGTGCCGACATCTCATTCTTACATTTCGCAGCGTTTGCGGCTGCATTATTGCGACTGGGGTAACCCTGATAAACCCAGTTTACTGTTGGTGCACGGAATGCAGGATCACTGCCGCACCTGGGATTGGTTTGTCGAGGCATTTATTGATGACTACCACATCATTGCGCCCGATCTGCGAGGCCACGGCGATTCGGCCTGGAGTGTCGGCTCGAGTTATTCGCATCTCGACTATGTCTATGACCTAACGCAGTTAGTCCGCCAATGTGAACTTGCACCGCTGACTTTGATTGGCCACTCATTGGGCGGAACCCTAGCCTGTCTTTATGCGGGCACCTATCCTGAAACAGTAGCGAGACTGGTCAGCATTGAAGGTATCGGCCTCTGGGCCCCTGACGAGTCTTTGACGGCAGCAGATGCAGTCAGTGGTTGGATTGAAGCAACGCATACGCTGGCAGCTCGAGAAGCACGACGGTATGAGTCGCTGGGTGCTGCCTGTGCACGAATGCAGAAAATGAACCCGAGTCTGAGGCCGGAACAGGCAGCACATCTGACTGCGCACGGAAGCAATCAGAACGAAGATGGTAGTTGGTCGTGGAAGTTTGATAACTATACCCACAACTGGTCGCCTTACGGCATACCTGAGCACATCACAAAAGCCTTGTGGAAGAACATTAGCTGCCCAACCTTACTGGTTAATGCGGACAACGGTTTTGATCACCGTACCGGGCAGAATGATACGCTACAGTACTTTGCGAATGCCGAGTTGCAGACTGTGGCAAACGCGGGCCACTGGACCTATCACGATCAGTTGGATGCAGTCACTGGGTCGATTCAACACTTCCTGCTGGCTAATCCAGCAGCTATTTGACGTGTTCGCTCTTACCATTGACCTCTAGTAAAAACTTTTCTAGCGCAATAAAGAACGCCTCGCGATTTATTTGGCGGGACAGGTAGTGATCCTCATCATCGAACGCGAGATAGGTCGCCTTGACGCGGGCTTTCTTGAGCGACTTTTTCATACGGGTGAACTGATCAAACTGAACGTTTTCGTCATTGTCGCCATGGGCAAGAAAAACTGGAACCGTAATTTTGTCCGCCACGTTCACAGGGGAGTTGGCATTGCGAGTGGCTGAATCTTTGAAGGCTCGGCCAAAAAATTCTTTGCCTGCGTGCTTGCCGCCGCGATAACGTCGCATATCACGCTGGGCGTCTTTGATGTCAGTTAGGGCAGCCATCGCAATGGCGCATTTGTACAGCTCTGGGTCTGTGGCGACACCCATTAGTGCCGCGTAACCCCCATAAGACCAGCCCGCAATACAGGTTCTTTCAGGATCGGCATAGCCCTTTTCGATGAGCCAACGGGCGCCGTCTTCGACGTCCTCTTGCATCACAATCCAGTTGTTGCGTCCTGCATCCTTAAATTTCTTGCCGTACCCTTCTGAGCCGCGAAAATTCATCTGTAAAACGCCGTAACCTCGGGTGGCGAAAAACTGCGAAAAATAGTCGAAACGACTGGAGTCCCGAGCAAAAGGGCCGCCGTGCGGTAAAATGATGAAGGGCAAGTTTTTGAATTGTTCCTGGGATTGCACTATCGGTGGGAACGTAATGAAAGCCGGGATCTTTTGGCCATCTCGAGCAGAGTAGCTCGTGGCGGTGACGTTGCCAGTATCTTTACCGCTAATGCCATCGTACATTTTCGACAGCAAGCTTGGTTTTTCATCACCCGCCTGATAGATGTACAGACCGCCTGGATCAAAGGGGGCAGACATGATCACTAGGACTGTATCTCCGTCCTGTGACTGATCCACAAAATCAACGTCGTAACTAGGGAATAAGCGACGCAGCTGTTCGAGCAATGTGCCGTTATCGTCGAGTAGAACGGTCTTGTCGCTATCGGCTGTGTATTTTGCACCAATAACGGTCCCATCGTCCTTGCTCAGGACGACGCCTGCTGCGTCGTAGTCGTTGTGGTGAAATATTTTTCGCGTCACTTTCTTTTGCTCCAGGTCGTAGACATACAGACCTAGCGTGTCGCGATTTTGGTAGTCACTTATAACTAACTCACGACCCTCTTTTAAAATACTATGAATGATCGTGTCAGCGCGCAATCCGGGGTAGGGTTTACTGTCCACCCACTTTTTTGTTTCAGGATTGAGAATTCTTATTTTCTTGGTGCCGTTTTCCATGCTGCCCTGGCCAACGCGGGCTATGCCCTTGTTGTCAGTCATCCAGCCTTGGATGCCTTTAATTCTTCCCTTTACAACGCGATCACGACCGGTCTCTACGTTGACTTTTCTAAGGTCGGGGTAGGCTTGGAACGATTCATCGGAGTAGGCCATTAGAATATGTTCTGGATCATCCTCGAGCCAGTCGACAACGCGATCGTTGAACTGTCGAAAGACGTCTTTGGGGCGTACGAGTATGTTTGACGTTTTGGTTTCTATGTCAATTGCGATCAAATGAGTTGTAGTGAGTGGCGTGCCGCGATAGTCCTCCGAGCGGGCTATTGAGACCACATAGCGTTTGTTATTCACCCATTTCACAAAGCGAGGTTTTACCGTGTCTCCAAGGGAATGGAACATAGGCTTTTTTGCCGACTTTTTTGTGGTTCTCGTGAGGACGCCGTAGCTGCCTTTTATGTTGATAACCACGGCGAGGTGTTTTCCGTCGGGCGCTATCGCCGCGTCGTAGATGCCGGGTAACTGGCCAAAAGACTTAGCGCTGGGTGCAGCGAGCACGCTTGGCGTGCAGTTGCATAAAGCGATGAGCGCTAAGCTCGTCAGAGTTGATGCCAGATTTAGATTCACGTTTCTTCCTTGAGTGTGACAGCCTTGGTACTTTACAACAAAATGAGTTGGTGGGTTTTCACCCTATTACCTGAAAAGGATCATGCTATGCCGTATTTCGAACAAGACACTACCCGAATCTACTTTGAGGAGGCAGGCGCCGGCTTTCCGATATTGCTGATTGCCCCTGGAGGCATGAAGTCAGCGATCTCATTTTGGCGCGGCATGTCTTGGAATCCGCTGGACGCGTTGTCGGCGAATCACCGGGTCATCGCAATGGATCAGCGCAACGCAGGAGCATCGACGGCGCCGGTAAGTGCGAGCGACAGCTGGTCAACCTACACCCAGGACCAACTGGGCTTAATGGATCATCTAGGCATCGACAAATTTCATGTTGTGGGAATGTGTATCGGTGGTCCGTACGCTATGGGCTTGATTGAAGCCGCACCCGAGCGCGTCGCCTCGGCAGTGTTGTTTCAGTCAATTGGCTTGATGGCTAATGACGCTAACCGAGAAGCGTTCTATGACATGTTTGATGGTTGGGCGAATGAACTGAAATCGTCAACGACCGCGACGGACACTGACTGGCAACAGTTTCGCAGCAACATGTATGACGGTGATAATTTTCTGTTCAATGTGGGGGACGACTTTGTTCGTAGTTGCCAAACTCCGTTGTGCGTTTTAGAGGGTAACGATCTGTATCATCCGCAGGAGACGTCGCAAAAAATTCGTGAGTTGGCTCCCAATCTCCACTATATCGAATACTGGAAAGACGCTACTGCCCATGGGCCCGCTATGGCTGAGGTCGAGACGTTTCTGGAACGCTATTCACGGTGAGTAAGGCGCCTGTAATGCTGGTTGTTGGCGCTAGTGGGATTGTTGGGCGAGCTGCCCTTGAGCACTTTGATTCGTTACCGGGTTGGCGAACGATTGGTGTATCACGTCGTGCCCCAGACCTCGCCGGCGTCGAGCATATTGCGCTCGATTTGCAAGACACTGTGGCCTGTGAGCGAGTAGCAGTAAAGCTGCGCGACGTTACGCATGTGATTTACGCGGCTCTGTTCGAAAAGCCGGGATTGCTGGCGGGTTGGGTGGAAGCCGACCAAATGCAAACCAATTTGCTCATGCTAAAGAACCTAATGGTGCCGCTGCAGAGAGCCGCAAAACATCTCTGCCATATCAGTCTGCTGCAAGGTACCAAGGCGTACGGTGCGCACGTGGGGCGGATGCGTGTGCCGGGCAAGGAGCGCGAACCGCGAGTGCTGCACGACAATTTTTATTGGTTGCAGGAAGACTGGCTTAAATTCCAGCGAGCGCAGGCGAAATGGGGGCTGACTATTTGGCGGCCGCCATTGATTGTTGGGCACGCGTTTGGCGCGCCGATGAACGTGTTGGCGGCTATTGGTATCTACGGCGCACTCGCGGCAACGCACCCGGCTGCCGCGAGGCGCGGGTTCGGTTGGCCGGGAGGAGTCTGCGGACCGATTGATGCGGTGGATGCACGGCTGTTGGCGCGTGCCTTTGCGTGGTCTGTGAATGCGGTGGACATGCGCCAAGAGGAACCGATGGCACTCGTGCCGTACAAGCCGCGCGCCGCCGCAAACGATCAAACTTTCAATGTAACCAATGGTGATGTGTTTGTGCCGACGACAATCTGGCCACGACTGGCGCACTGTTTCGGCCTGCTTCCAGGGGAAGCTGCGCCGCAACATCTGCAGGAAGCGTTGCCAAAGCAATCTGCTCGTTGGGATACGCTGGTGGCGGAGCATGATCTGCGCTGTCCAGGGCTTTGTGACTTTGCTGGCGATTCGCTGATCTATGCCGACCTGTTCTTTAATGCAGGCAACAGCGTGCCAAGCCCTA
Organism: Pseudomonadales bacterium; assembly: GCA_023300545.1. Taxonomy (GTDB): domain Bacteria; phylum Pseudomonadota; class Gammaproteobacteria; order Pseudomonadales; family Azotimanducaceae; genus JALZVT01. The sequence goes on along the minus strand of JALZVT010000130.1, from coordinate 7,205 downwards.
GTCCGTTGTTGAGTTCGGTTAAGTTGCGTCAGGCAGGCTTTGCGGAGTGCATCGACAGCGAAGACATGTTTGTAGAATGGCTCGAGCGGCTGCAGCAGATGCGTGTGCTGCCGCCGCCCGTTTAGAGGGCTTGGGGTTAGCCCACCTTCATTTCATAGAAGCACAGCTTGTTGCCGTCCAGGTCGCGAACGTAGGCACCGTAGAATACGGGGTTGCGTTCGCCAGGCTCGCCTTCATCAGCGGCGCCTAGCTCGATGGCTTTTGCATACAGCTTGTCGACACCTTCGCGGTTGCCGCCGGGTATCGCAATCATGGTGCCGTTCCCGCAGTGCTGGTCTTGCTCGTCGTAGGGCACGCAAATAGCCAGCATAGCGGCGTCCATACCGGTGCCGTAGAACTTGATGCGGTCCATGCCCATCAATTGCTTGGCGCCGATTTCGGCGAGCAGTGCGTCGTAAAAAGCGCAGGCCCGATCGAGGTCTTTGGCGCCAATGGTTGCGTATCCGAGCATAGGTTTGTCCTGTGGTTGGTTGTTAACGGGTTTGGTTTGTTGGTGCGGTGAATGCCGCAAACTGGAGTAAACGGGCTCGGTGAGGTGGGGGCAAGTGGTTTCTTTGTTGAAGACTAACTTTTTGATTTGTATGACAAAAAAAGCCTTATGCGACGCGGTTCACACAGCTTATGACTTGAAATTTGGGCCTGCGCCCTCTATATAAAGGGGGTAATCCCTCAGTAGTTCTTAATAGGTACCCAAGGACAATGGCAAACGAACAGTTCAATAGCGCAGTAGCGGCCCCCCAGGTCAGCGAACTAGCGACTAACAAGGTGTTGAAGAACACCTACATGCTGCTGGCGGCAACGCTGGCTTTTGCAGCAGTGATGGCAGCCGTCGCGGTTGCCCTGAATATCCCACGATTAGGGCTCATTCCGTTTCTGGCTGTGTTTTTTGGCCTGTCGTTTCTGGTCAATAAGACCGCAAACAGCGGTTGGGGCTTGGTATCGGTCTTCCTCTTTACCGGCTTTCTGGGCATGGGTCTTGGGCCCATCGTTAATATGTACCTGGGCACTACCAACGGCGCAGCCATGGTTACACAGGCCTTTGGCTTGACGGCCTTTGTGTTTATTGGTTTGTCTGCCTATGTGGTAGTCAGCAAAGCTGATATGAGCTTTATGCGCGGCTTTATTGGAGCGGGCGTACTTGTGGCTTTCGGTATCATTGGTGTCGCGGTCATCATGAGCCTGCTAGGTAATCAGATGCCCCCTGTAGGTATGCTCGCAATCTCTGGGTTCTTTGTCTTGTTTATGAGTGCGCTCATTCTCTATCAAACCAGTGAAATCGTGCACGGCGGAGAAACCAACTACATTTTGGCAACCACAACGCTGTTTATGACGATCTACAACCTGTTCATGAGCTTGCTGACTATCTTCGGCATCATGGGCGACGACTAGCGAGTCGGAAACACCAGCCAGACAGCGCTCTGGCAGACACAAAAAAGGCTGGCGTTTTAAGTGCCAGCCTTTTTTTTGCGTTGAGTTTTGTTGGCAAACGATTGCCAGACAAAGTCTAGAACAGATAGCCCACACCAACACCGTAAGTGACGTCTGTCTTGTCAGCGCCGATTGGCGGATCGGTCTCATGCCGCAGGTCGATGCGTGCGGTGGCAGATATCGAATCTGACAGGGCGTAGCGTACGCCAGTTGAGGAGTTAAATATCTGGCCGCGGCCGCCGCCTAGGATGGCCAGGATCTCGTGGTTGTGGAAAACCTCGGTTTTGGCCTGAACAAAGCGGTTGTAATTAAGTGCCCAGCGCAAAGCGGGGTTGCTTTCAGTGCTACCGTCTAGGCCGCCGAGTTTTTCAAACACCTGGCTTACACCAGCTTCTACCGAGAAACGTCCAACGGCATTGTCCCAGAACAGTTTTCCCGCGGTTGCACCAACGGTGAACCGATAGTCAATATCCTTGAGTTCGTCCTGGTAATACTCAAGGCTACCGCCGACAAACCAGTTGTCGCGCAGGTAACGACGGTAGCCGTAATCGATTTCAGTCTGGCTCTTGGTGGTCACACTGTCCGCTTCTTCGTCAGCCCAATAGGCCCTCAGGTGATGTTCGTTGCGACCGGAGGTGTACAGCGAATCGCCAAGCAGGTTGATGGACTGTGTTTCTGAGTTACCGGTCGACAGTGAAAACAGGGCATCGATGCGGGAGGTCCACACTGGTGCATCGCTAGGTGGCGGCGCTAGCAACGAAATGTCAGCGAGCGTTGTTGGTGTCACGCTGCCGTTGATCAGCAGGCCGTCGGAGACGAGCTGGCCAGACACCTGATCGCCCGAGTTAAGCGTCACATCGTAACTGCCATCGGTTTCGATGTTAGTCACATTGGCCATGCCGATCGTTACTAGGCCGGCGTACGCAGTCGTCACGGTCACATTGCCGCTGGTGATATTGCCGACGACGCCGGTGATTCGATCACCATTGTTGAGCGTGACAACGTCAGCGTGCGCGGCTCCAAAGCCGAGCAAAACAACGGTTGCGGCTGCTTTCAGTGCAAGTCGATTTATTCTGGGTAATCGGGGTATTTGTGGATTTGGCGATGTCGTCATGAAAAACTCCTTATGTCGGCATGACAGATTGTGCAGTAGTCGCGCGGTTCGTCGTTGTTGTCCGGATTGCTTCTGAACCGGCAGGAACTGTGCGCATTATAAGCCGTCTTGGGCAGTCCTTAGGTGTAAAAGGTGTGTAACGGAATCTAGACGTCCTAAATCAGCTGTGTGTTTTGACCACAGCTGTGAAGTGAGCTGCGCAGCTAGCGGCGGAATGACCCCAGCAGGCCGCGAATCAGCGCTCGGCCAAGCGAGGTGCCGACTGATCGCAGTGTGCTCTTCAGCATGGCTTCCCCGGCGCTCTGCCGATTGCTGCTGCGCTTGCGCGGGGCCGCACTTTTGGCAGCGGCCTTTTCTGCCGCGGCGGTTTCTTTTTCTTTCTCTTCGCTCGCCGCCAGTTTGTCCGCGCGTTCGCGTAACAGTTCGTAGGCCGATTCTCGGTCCAGGGTGACATCGTATTTGCCAGCCATGGGTGAGCTACTGAGCTTGTCTTTGCGTTCCGCGTTTGTGAGCGGACCGATACGCGATTCCGGCGGGCAGATCAGCGTGCGTTGCACCGGCTGTGGTGCGCCTTTGGTATCAAGCACCGACACCAGCGCTTCCCCGGTGCCCAGATCGGTGATAGCCGCCTCGGTATCAAAGTCCGGGTTGGCCCGAAAGCTGTCGGCGACCGCGCGAATGACCTTGCGATCTTTGGGCGTGTATGCCCGTAACGCGTGTTGAATTTTCATGCCCATTTGGCCAAGGACGTTTTCTGGCAAATCCAGGGGGCTTTGGGTGATGAAAAAGATACCCACACCTTTAGATCGAATGAGTCTGGCCACCTGTTCGATTTTATCGAGCAGTGGCGCAGGCGCTCGATTGAATAGCAAGTGCGCCTCGTCGAAAAACATGACAAATTTGGGCAGCTCGGCATCACCTGCTTCCGGCAGCTCTTCGAACACTTCTGACAGTAACCACAGTAAAAACGTCGCGTAGACCCGGGGTGCTTCCTGGGTGAGTCTAGTAGCGTCAAGAATGTTGATGACGCCATTGCCACTGAAGTCTTTTTGCATCAGATCAGCGAGCGTGATTGCTGGCTCGCCGAGGAAGGCTTCTGCGCCCTGTTCTTCGAGCACCAGTAGGCGTCTTGTGATGGCTGCGACTGAGGCGCTGGAAATATTACCGTAGTCGAGGCGCAATTCTTTGTTGTGTTGCGCCATAAAGCTGAGCAGGGCGCGCAGATCTTTCAGATCAAGCAATAACATGCCGTCGTCGTCGGCCATCTTAAACGCGGCGTAGAGCACGCCGGTTTGAGTGTCGTTGAGTTCTAACAGGCTCGATAGTAACAGCGGACCGACTTCTGAAACGGTGGCGCGAATGGGGTGACCTTGCTTGCCAAACACATCCCATAGCAACGTCGGGTAGCCGCGCTGATTGTATTCAGGCAGCGGAATTTGCTCGAGACGCTCATCGATTTTCTTATGCGGTTTACCTGCCGCCGCAATGCCTGATAGGTCACCTTTGATGTCTGCTGCGAACACCGGCACGCCAGCTTTCGAGAATGCCTCTGCGAGCACCTGCAGTGACACTGTTTTACCGGTACCTGTGGCGCCAGTAATGATGCCATGGCGATTGCTCATGCTGCCGAGTTGTTCGATAAGGGTGCCATTCGCGGCGCCCAGGATCAGATTTGTATCGGTCATTTTATTCCGGGCTGTCAATGTATTTGAGAAAAGCGTTTAGGAGAAAAAGGGGGGAGTGCTGGCGTGGCTTGGAGCGATCAAAAAAGGGGCCTCGATGGGCCCCTCTGCTTAGCGCACTGCCGGCGTGTCACGACTAGTGAGTGACAACGCGGGGTAGTTCTTTTGCCTGAGCAACCCAGCCAGTCACTGACTTCTCGGATGGCAACGCGCGTACGAGTTTCTTTTCTTCGTTGCACTTGGCCATGGCCGCTGTGAGATTGGCCGCGTTGCGCTGTGCAAGCTCAGGTACGGTATCAACACCGGCTGCTTCCAGCAGCTCTGAGTATTCACCGCCAACACCCTTGATGCGGCACAGGTCAGCGTGATTCACGAACTTCAGTACGAGTGCGTGAGCCATACCCGATGCTTCTTCAATGGTTTTGCGGCCCTTGGCAGTGGCGCCTTTTTCCAGCAGCTCTTCACAGCTGTCGATGCCCGCTGATTTGAGCTTCTCTTCGTAAGCTGGACCAATGCCTTCAATATTGGTTAATGCAGTCATGTCGTTGTCCCTTTGGGTTTCTATTGATTAGACAAATATTATTCATTCTACAACCCCGAGTGTACAAGTCTACTCTTGGAGTTACGGGCTGAATCTACATGCATCTGTGTGTTGCCCCTGCCTGCTCTAAGGCGTATTTTGTAAAATCACAGTAAACAGGCTTGCCATTGGTTGCGAAACCGAGGCTTCGAGTCAGGCGTCGCGCTATTCTCAATGGAATAACTCTGGCGGTACTTCGAGTCGGTTTATCTTGCGTATGTTGCCGATGGACGCAATAAGGAATCTATGAATATCATTCTGTTAGAGGACGATCAGGCTCAGGCGGAGCTTTTGAAGTCCTGGCTTGCGGAAGCAGGTCATCAGTGCGAGCACGCGGCGACGGGCGAAGAATTCCTCACGCGGCTTGATCGTTCTGATTTTGATCTGTTGGTGCTGGATTGGGAGCTGCCCGACACCACAGGAGTCGAGGTACTGAGAATCATTCGTAGTACCATCAACTGGCACGTGCCCATCCTGTTTGTGACCCAGCGTGATGCCGAAGACGATATTGTTGAGGCACTGTCGAGTGGTGCTGACGACTACATGATCAAACGGGCCTCCAAGGCTGAGTTTCTGGCTCGCGTTAATGCGCTGAGCCGTCGGCTGGGTAGTGCCGAGCTCGAGGCTGAGTTTGGCCAGTATCGCTTTAACCTCGAGAACAAAACGGTGTCGATGGACGAAGAAGATGTTCGGCTGACGGCGCGCGAGTTTGAAGTGGCCCACTATCTGTTCCAGCGCTCTGGCCGGCTGGTGTCACGAGAGCAACTATTGCGGGACGTTTGGCGGGTTACCGGCGTCAATACGCGGACTGTCGACGTGCACGTGTCGCGAGTTCGCAAGCGTCTGGCGATCTCGCCGGAGAACGGCTTTCGCATCAAAACCGTCTACCAGCACGGTTATCGACTGGAGGCGGTTGAACGCGAAGCTGACGCGGCCGCTGGTTAGACTCTTATCAATGTTTACATGGTGGGCGTTATAGTGCGCTTGCGCTGTCAATTTGTTCGGTAGAGGATGCTTGCCATGCGCTACTTCCCTCGATTCCTGCTGCCCATACTACTGGTGTCTCAGTTGCTGCTGGCACCAGCGGCCATGGCTGCAGATTGGCTGTATACAGTTCGTCCTGAGGACAAGCTGTGGACGTTAGCGCAACGATTTTGTGGTACCCACGAACGCTGGCGCGAAATCGCCGAATATAACCAGATTGCCGACCCCCTGCGTCTGACGCCAGGCTCCCAGCTGCGCTTTCCTGTGAAGTGGCTGATTGAAGAACCCGTCGTCGTACGTGTGGTTTATGCCCGTGGCGACGTAAAGGTTGAGCGTCGTACTTCAGGTGGAACGGCTGCCGCGGGAGGGGAAGAAGCGCTCTTTCAAGGCACTGATTTACACATCGGTTCAAAGGTAATCACGGGCGTTAACAGCTACGCCAACGTGCTGTTCGCTGACGGGTCGTCGATGCAAATTGGCCCAGAGTCGGAAGTGGTGTTTGATGTTCTGAGTGCCTACCGGGATACCGGCATGGTCGATACGCGGGTCCGCATCAATCGCGGCTCGGGGGCCTCAACGGTTAAGCCCCAGAAAGGGCCTGAGTCGGTCTACCGCATCTCGACACCCCTTGGCGTGGCCGCGGTCCGGGGCACAGAATTCCGTACGCGTGCCGACCAAGGCGCGAGCTTTGTTGAAACCGTGGGTGGGGTTGTTGACTACATTGCGGCAACCGGCACCACTAGCGTTGAACGCGGCTTTGGCTTGAAGGCCAGCTCTGCGGGAATCTCCTTAGAAGCGCTGCTCGAAGCCCCAGAATTGACTACTCCAAGAGTCATGGGCGTCTTCGAGAGCCTCACCTGGCAGCCCTTGGATGCTGCTGAAAAGTACATTGTGCAGATTTACAGTGGTGCAAACTTGGCCCAGGTGCTAGCCAAGGCGACAGTCGGTGGTCCTGAATTTTCTCTGGCAAGTCTGCAACCGGGGAACTACGTCTTTGGCGTTCGCGGTGTCGCTGCGAGCGGCTTACAAGGGTATGAGGCCACTAAAACACTCGACATTCAAAATGTTATGCCCGCGCCCGATAAGATTCGAGTCAAACAACCATATCGCAGCACCGACTTGCAGGTTGTTTGGAATCCAGTAGCGGGTGCCAGCAGCTACCGAGTGGTAGCAACACCAGTCGGTGGCGGCGAGGCAATCATCGAGACGACGGGCTCTAATAAAGTACAGTTCACCAACCTCGAGCACGGCAACTACAGTATTAGTGTTCAAGCCAGTTCAGCTCAAATTACGGGTGCCGTTTCTGAGCCCGTGGAGCAGCGCGTTCGGCGTCGCATTATTTGGGGTATTGGTATTG
>JALZVT010000129.1 GCA_023300545.1 Pseudomonadales bacterium | reverse complement strand
TTATGCGGGTTCGACTCTTGGTGCAAAACCCGCGAGGCGTGTGCGTACAGTATCGGGTCGTTCTTCACTTTCTCAAACGACGGCAAGCGCACATAGGTGTTTTCAAGCCGCAGCGGCTCCCGCGCATCCTCCTTCGATTTCAGCGGCAGCGGGACAATACGCACAGGTCGAGGTTCGTTTGCATCAGGCACGGCATAACCAGCTTCAGCCTTGCCCTGATTCGGTTCGTAGTCATAGGGGTTCGGAATGTCGTCGATTGCGCTCGGCCAGTCGATGCGCGTGCTGTCAATCTCGGCCCACCCCTCCGGCAGCGTTTTGCGCACAACCGCCGTACCGCGCACATCGGTCAGCGTTTCGACAGTTTCAGACGTCGACAAGCGCTGAGCGACTTCAGCGATTGCACGCTCGGCGTTGCCGTAAAGCAAAATGTCGGCGCCAGCATCGATCAATACCGAGCGACGCACAACATCGCTCCAGTAGTCGTATTGCGCGATGCGCCGCAGGCTTGCTTCAATGCCGCCAAGCACAATTGGAATTTCTTTATAGGCTGTGCGGACGAGCTGGCTGTAAACAATGACAGCGCGATCTGGTCGTTTGCCGGCTTCGTCACCCGCAGTGTATGCGTCGTCGTTGCGCACCAGTCGATCAGCCGTGTAACGGTTGATCATCGAATCCATGTTGCCGGCCGTCACGCCAAAAAACAGGTTCGGTTCGCCAAGCGCGGTTATCGATTCGGGGTCGCGCCAATCGGGCTGGGAAATGATGCCCACACGAAAGCCTTGCGCTTCCAAAAACCGCCCCATAACCGCCATACCAAAACTGGGCGCGTCGACATACGCATCGCCAGTAACAATGATGATGTCGCAACTGTCCCAACCCAGAGCATCCATCTCGGCGCGGCTCATCGGCAGATAGTCTGAGGTGCCATAGCACTCGGCCCAGTACTTGGGAACTGAGTAGATTTCGGGAGCCGCGATGGGAGAATGTTTCATGACTAAGTTGCTGTACTTCTATTTCAGTAGCTGTGGTGGTGACCGCCTCTGGCTAGCGAGAACCAGGGGCCATCTAAACACCGTTGACGCGGGTTCGAAACCCACAACCTTTTACGCTCTATACATGAATGGGCTGGGGCCAAAGTAGCGGCCAAGGCACTATGTCAACCTATCTGCGACCCCCTCTAGAGAACCCAGCAGGCTGTCACAAATCAGCAGATTGTCGGTGACATCTGAGCTTCTGCTGGCGGGTGCCAATGTGCACGCCCACGTGCCAAACATCAATGACCACACGAGTGTCATTGATATCAGCTAACCTCTGCGAAGGCTCCTGAGCAGAAAGCGCGAGAAGACCGACTGGGTGAGTGGATCAACCAGCCGGTACAGCCAGCCACTGCTATACACCACCCTGCCTCGAGCAAGCGCGCGCAACCCTTCCGCGACAACCACCTCAGCGTCGTACCAGAGCCACTCGGGGATCGCATCACGCAGTGCGTGCATCTGTGGTTCGCTATGAAACTCAGTGCGGGTAAACCCAGGACACAACGCCATGACGTTGACACCCGTGCCTTTCACCGAGCTTGCCAGGGCCTCCGACAGCGCAATCAGGTAGGCCTTCGCAGGGCCATAGGTCATGTCATTCGCGCGCATCAATCGACCCGCCATAGAGGCTACGTTCAGCACCCGCCCAAAGCCGCGCTCAACCATTCCTGGCACCAGCAGATGCGCAAGCGCGGCAGCAGAGGTCATCATCAACTCAACATAAGCACGATGCTCAGCCCAATCGCGATCCAGCAGCAGGTCTGGGCCCGCGCTACCGGCGTTATTAATCAACACATCAATGGTTAGGTTGCGTTGCCTAAGCTCGGCAAGCAACGCCGCCGGTGCAGACGCTTCCGATAAGTCGGCAACAATGACCGTCGCCTCAATAGCGTGAGCCGCTGACAACTCCTGTGCAAGGCTCACCAATCGCCCTTCGCGACGCGCCACTAACACAAGGTGCATACCCTGCCCGGCAAGTTGCCGCGCGAACTCGGCACCCAGCCCAGCAGACGCCCCGGTAATCAGGGCCGTACGTTCGACACTCAAATCGGCGAGCTAGCGCGGCTGCATGCGCGGCTGCAAGCGCAACAGCGCAAACTGGTGTTGCGTCTCGTTGGCCGCGACTTTTTTTGCCCAGAACGGGTATTTTTTTCCCAGCGCTCTAAACGCTCGCTCAAACTCAACAGGATCAGTCACCGGATAAATCGCCATCTCGTAAAGTGAACCCGCAACGCGCAAGCGCACCTGTGGATTGGCCGCGACCACCTTGTTCCAGTATTTGCTGCCGGGGAATGCCATAACGTCATCGTAGAGTGAGGGCAGGTACGGATTGCCGCCCGCTTCCGTGATAACGGTTGTCACTGAAAACGGCACACCAAACCAGGGCTGTGTTTCCAGCTGCACTTCTGCAATTGCCGGATCCTGCAAAAAGGTCCAACTCTCGGGCAAGGCCACGGCGTCACCCGACAACCGTGTACCCGCGCGTCGGTCTTTGGGTTCGATACCAACAAAAGCAGCGTAGATCCACACGCTAACCAGCAAGACAACAACCCCAAGCAATACCTTCTTCATGCGGCGGCGGCCATTACGCTGGCCGCCAGCTCATAGCTCCTTAAACGGGCGTCGTGGTCGAATATTTGCGCAACTACCATAATTTCATCAGCACCCGTTTCGGCGACAAAGGTCTCGAGTTGAGCTCGAACAGCACCCGGCGTTCCAACCGCTGCACAACGAGAAACATCTTTCAGCATGTTTAGCTCGGCCTGCCCCAGTTGACTATGAAAATCGCGCACGGGCGGCGGCAGTTGACCTGGCGTCCCACGACGCAAATTAAGCATGGCTTGCTCCGAAGAACTCCGTAAAAACTGCGCTTGCGCATCTGTATCTGCCGCAACGATGTTGTAGCCCAACACCACGTAAGGCTCACTCAACTGTTCCGAGGGCTTAAAGCGCTCACGATAAAGTGCGATCGCCTGGTCCATCGCCTGTGGCGCAAAGTGCGACGCAAAGGCATAAGGCAGACCTAACGCAGCAGCAAGCGATGCCCCGTAAAGGCTTGAGCCAAGAATCCACAGCGGCACGTTAGAGCCGGCACCTGGAGTGGCTTGCACGCGCTGACCGTCCTGGGGTTCTGCCAGATAGGCCTGGAGTTCCAGCACGTCTTGCGGAAAGCCATCCACGTTGCCGGCTAAGGTGCGGCGTAACGCCTGGGCGGTCATTTGATCCGTACCCGGAGCGCGCCCTAAGCCCAGGTCGATTCGCCCCGGAAACAGCGCATCGAGGGTCCCAAACTGCTCCGCAATCACCAGTGGGGCGTGATTGGGCAACATAATGCCGCCAGACCCGACTCTGATGCTGGATGTGCCTGCGGCGATATGGCCGATCACCACCGAGGTGGCGGCACTCGCAATACCACGCATGTTGTGGTGCTCGGCCACCCAGTAACGGCGATACCCGAGCGCTTCGGCGTGCTGTGCGAGTGACAGTGAATTCTGTAACGCTTCTGATGCGTTACTGCCCTCCCGAATGGGCGATAAATCGAGAACGCTTAGTGGAACCATTGTCGTTTTGTCCTGTAGTAAATGTCGTATACCAGCAAATATAGCTAGTCTTGCAGAGTGCTCTGCAGTCGCTCTGTGGCGGCAATGTAGTCTTCCATAAACTCACGCACCACCGTGCGCGAATCAAGCGACTCATTCATGAGCCCAACTCCCTGCCCGACAAAGTAAGTCGCTAACTGCCGAGCGCCCTTATGCCCACCTTCAGCCAGCTTCGTGATTTTTGCCAGCGGCGTTTCACTGACCAGCGACTGCAATGGCATGGGCAAGGGCTCAGGGGCCTCGTCAGCCTCCCAAGCTTCTGTCCAGGGTGACACCAGTTGCCGCGAATATTTACCGGTGCGCGCTTTTGAGCGGACGGTTTGTCTAGAGCTTGACTGCAACATTTTTTCTTTTAACACCGGCGATGTCTCCGCTTCGGTTGTCGTTAGCCAAACCGAACCCGTCCAGGCACCGTGCGCACCCATGGCCATGGTTGCGGCCATTTGCCGGCCGGTAACAATGCCACCAGCGGCCAACACGGGTACACCTGAACCTTCCACAGCCATGCACACCTCAGGCACCAAGACCATGGTAGACACCTCGCCACAATGCCCCCCCGCCTCTGTGCCAGACACCACCAACAGGTCAACGCCTGCCTCAACCTGCTTCACTGCGTGCTCCTTAGCACCAACGAGGGCAGCCGATACCACCCCTTGTTCTTTGCACTTATCGAGCATATAACGTGGCGGTACACCTAACGCGTTGGCAATCAGTTTAATGGGGTGCGAAA
>JALZVT010000128.1 GCA_023300545.1 Pseudomonadales bacterium | reverse complement strand
AGTAAGAGACGCGCGATTTGCTGGTCGTTCGCATGGGCATTCTGCTGCAGCAGGGAGCGAAGAGGGCATTCGCCAGCCGTTGCGAGTGGTTCTGGATTCGAAACAGCGGGCTCCTGCATCGGCCCAGATATTTGTCGATGGCCATCCGACCCTGTGGGTACTGGGCGACAGTGCGGTGCCGGTGGCACAAGACGGGGCGGCACAGCAGTTTCTGGCCGCTGGTGATTCGGCGGGCGAGCGTATAGATATCGCCAAAGTATTGACTCACCTTGCAAGCCTCGGCTGCAACGAGGTGCTGGTGGAGGCTGGCGCTGAGCTGGTTGGTGCGTTTCTGCGGCTCGGGCTATGGGATGAGTTATTGGTCTATACCGCGCCCAAAGTGCTTGGTAGTGATGCACGTCCCATGGCGATGTTGAGTCTGGCCAGCATGAGTGACGCAGTTGAGGCTAAAATAGCGTCGCTAGACCTAATTGGCAGTGACCTTCGTACCCGCCTGGTGCGGCAATCACGGGAGCTTGATCACGTGGACGTGGTGCCACTGGGTTATCCCGATGCTTTCTTTGCATAGTTTCTTTGCATAGGTTCTGTTTTAGCAGTTTCAATTTCTCCAACACATTAGACACAGAGTAACGACGATGGCAGCACACAACGTAATCAAAGGTTCATTGAATGGCGCAGGTAAGCGCTTTGCGCTGGTGGCCGGCCGTTTTAACGAGTACATCGTAGATTCCCTGGTGAATGGCGCCCGCAACACGCTGGAGCAACATGGCGTTGCACCCGATGATATTTTCCTGGTGCAGGTGCCTGGCTGTTTCGAGCTGCCGTTGGCTGCGCGCATGGTGGCGCAAAGCAACCCTGACCTGTCAGGTATTGTCGCGCTGGGAGCGGTTATTCGGGGTGCAACACCGCACTTTGATTACGTGGCCGGTGAGTGCGCCAGCGGTATTCGTCAGGTATCGATGGAGCTCAACCTGCCGGTTGGCTTTGGTGTGCTGACAACAGAAACTATTGAGCAAGCGATTGAGCGTGCTGGTACTAAGGCTGGCAACAAGGGCGCCGACGTGGCGCTGACCGTTTTAGAAATGGCCAATCTGAGCGACGCGCTCAAGGCAGGCAACTAGTGGCGAAACCCAATCGCTGGGCTCGTCATCGCACGCGGGTTGCTCTGGTGCAGGCGTTGTATCAATGGCAATTCTCGGCGCCGTCTACACACGAGTTAGAGCAGCAGTTTGCCACCGCCGGCAAACTGGCAAAGGTCGATCGAGATCTGTTTCGGGATGCCCTAAGGGTCATCATGCATCGCACAGCAGAGTTCGATGAACTGTTAGAGCCGGTGATGACACGCAGCAACGAAGAATTGGGCAAAGTCGAACGAGGTATTTTGCTGTTGGGCTGCTACGAGTTGCGTGACTGTGAAGAGATTCCTTTTCGCGTAGTTATTGCAGAAGCTGTTGAGCTCGCGAAAAGTTACGGTGCCGAAGACAGTCACAAATTTGTGAATGCCGTGCTCGACAAGCTGGCTGCAACGTTGCGTCCAATCGAGGCAGCTGCCGCGGCCTCATGACCAACAGCGCTAGTATCAACGGCGCTGCAACTGGCGAGTTCGAGTTGATCGACGCTATTGTCAAGACACTGGGCGCGGCGAGCACGGGCTCCCATGTGTTACTTGGGCCTGGCGACGACGCGGCGATGATTGCGCTACCGGCTGGCGATGCTCTGGTCACTTCTGTCGATACCCTGCTACCTGATGTGCATTTCCCAGAGGGGGCCGCTGCGCCGCTGATTGGTCAGCGAGCGTTGCGTGTTAGCGTTTCTGATCTTGCAGCGATGGGGGCACAACCCCTTGCCTGTGTTATTTCACTGGTGCTGCCTAAGTCCACCCACCCACAGTGGGTGCGTGATTTGAGCCGTGGCTTTGCTGATGCCGCGCTTGAGTTTGGTTGTCCGGTCACTGGCGGCAACCTTACAGCTGGTCCCCTAAGTATTTGCGTGACGGTGCAGGGCAGTGTCCCTGCCGAGTTTGCGTTAACCCGTGATGGCGCGCAGCCGGGTGATGACGTTTGGGTGAGCGGTCCGTTGGGCGGTGCAGCGGTTGCCCTGATTGAGGGCGAGCTCGACCGTGTTCCCGGTTTGGTTGCCGACGCTGCAATGTCACAAACGCAGCAGCAGTACTTTTTGCCCACGCCCCAGCTAACGCTGGGTGTTGGCCTGCGACTTGTTGCGACTTCCGCTATCGATATTTCTGATGGTTTGGCCGCAGACTTGGGCCACATTGTGCATCGCAGTGAAGTGGCTATTGCATTAGACGGCGCTGCTATCCCACGATTCGCTGGTGCCACTCTTGAGCAAGCGCTGTACGGTGGTGATGACTATCATCTGTGTTTTACGGCGCCAAAGAGTCAGCGAGATGTTGTCAATCAATTGGGCGACGGCCTACGCCGAATCGGCTACGTGTCCGCAGGTGCGCCTAAGCTGTTGCTCGACGGCGCGGTGTTGCCACAACGTGGCTTTGATCATTTTGCGAGCGAGAAAAACTGATGCCATCTGAACAACTCTCAGTCAGCTCGCTGCGCTACCCATCGGTGCTGTACGCCACGGGCCTGGGCTCGGGGCTGTTGCCGAAGGCGCCAGGCACTTGGGGATCTGTGCTTGGCGTGGTGCTCTGGGTGTTGTGGGTCGGACACTTTAGTCTGCCGGTGATTCTAGCTATTACGGTTATTGCCTTTGTTCTTGGCTTGATTGCCATTGGTACGATGCAGAAACGCTTTGGTGTTATGGACGCGCCTGAAATTGTTATCGATGAAATTATCGGCGTATGGATAGCGCTGTTGTTTGCTCCTATGCTCTGGTGGGTGCTGCTATTGGGCTTTGGCGCCTTCCGCTTGTTTGACATTGCCAAGCCCTGGCCGGTGTCATGGGCGGATCGTCTGCACACGCCATTTGGTGTCATGCTTGACGATGTGCTGGCCGGATGTCTCGCTTTAGGTGTGGTGCAGGTCGCACTTTTAATAGTGGAGCGCTTGAGTGTCTAAGTCTTGCAGTAAGGTTGTGGCATGAAAGTTTTTTCGCAAGCTTCGCCGCTGCAAATTTTACTCGTGCTTATATTGGGTTGGGCGCCGCTGGCGCTTGCCGCTGATTTCCCGGACGTCGAAGTGAATGGGTTATTTGGCAGCCAGGCCGTGCTTACAATCAATGGCAAGCAACGACTGTTGAAAAACGGGCAAAAATCGCCGGAAGGTCTACTGCTGGTTTCAGCCACACTCGAAAAGGCGGTGGTCGATTTCCGGGGCGATCGTCGTACGCTGCGTCTGTCGCAACGGGTTGCCGGTAGCTACAAAAAGCGCTCGCAAGAGGTAGTGACACTCAATGCCGACAGTCTTGGTCAGTATCGCACCCAGATCATCATCAACGGCCAGCCGGTCAGTTCTCTGGTCGACACGGGCGCCTCTGTTATTGCGCTCAGTTCGGCCCAGGCCGATAGCCTGGGTATCGACTATCTTGCTGGTCGCAAAGGGCAGGTGGTGACCGCTAACGGTCGAGTCACTAGCTACTTTGTTGAGTTGCCCGAGGTCGTGTTGGCAGGCATCAAACAGCGCAATGTTTCCGCCGCGGTGGTGCAGGGCTTCTACCCTGAAGAAGTGTTGTTGGGTATGTCGTTTTTACGGGCGCTAAAGCTTGAAGAGAGCGCCGGCGTAATGAGCCTTACTCAGCAGTATTAAACTCGTGTCGGCGATCAGTGATCGCGAAACACCAGATCCCAGGCAACGGCCGCCAGCAGCGACGTATCACCAGGTAAATTGCGCATCAGTTGATGAGCGGTCTCATGTAAGGCATGTGCGTAATCTTGCGCGCCTGCCATGCCCAGCAAATCGACAAAGGTTGTCTTACCCTGTTCAGCGTCAGAGCCCGCGTCTTTGCCGAGGGTTTCTGTGGACTGACTGATGTCGAGTACATCGTCGATAACCTGAAACGCGAGTCCTAGCTTTGCGCCGATGTCGCGGCACAGTGACACGGTTGTTGCTTCGGCGGGTTCTGCTGCCAGCGCACCCAATTCCGTACTGGCCTGCAACAAAGCGCCGGTTTTGGCCGCGTGTAACCTCTCCAGTTGCGCCTGGGTGACTGATGCTGTGCCGGTTAATTCCAGATCCAATGATTGTCCGCCGACCATGCCAACCCAGCCCGATGCGTAACTCAGTACCTTCAACATTTTTATTCGGGTAGCGGCAGCGCAGGATTGGTTTGTCAAAGTTTCAAAAGCCAACGCCTGCAAGGCATCGCCTGCCAGAATGGCATCGGCCTCGCCGTACACTATATGGCAGGTTGGTTTGCCGCGCCTGAGGCTGTCATCGTCCATGGCGGGCAAGTCGTCGTGAATGAGTGAGTAGGTGTGCATGTATTCAAGCGCGAGGCCTGCGGGTATTGCCTGTTCGGCAGTGCCTCCTGCGGCAACCGCGGTTGCTGCGCACAGCAGTGGCCTTAGGCGCTTGCCGCCGGCAAGCGTTGAGTAGCGCATGGCGTCAATGAGTTTGGGCGCAAGTGCAGTAGAGTCGGCAGCGGGAAGGGCGGTTGTCAGGTTGTCTTCAATAGTGTCCCGCAGGCGGTTAACTCTGGCCCGGTCGTCGCGTGCGGGTGGGGCGGCGGATGGGTGGGCAGTGGATGAGGATGTCACCCGGCGTCGTCTTCTCGCTCGCCGACGGTCATCTCGGTGGTGCCCGACGACGTCAGTTTTTGCACGCGCAGCTCAGCGGCTTTCAGTGCGCTTTGGCAGCTGCGCGTTAGCGCAACCCCACGCTCGAACGCCTGCAGTGATTCTTCCAGCGACAGATCACCAGATTCCATTTGCTCCACCAGGGTTTCGAGCTCATCGAGTGAGGTTTCGAAATCCGCCAGTTCAGCGGTGTCGTCTTTTTTATCGCCTGCTGCGCTCATGATTGGCTGACCTAGATTTTGTCGGTGCTGGTGCCTGACTCGGTCAGCTGCCATTGCGCGCTGGCGGCATCGAGTGCGATAAGGCCGGCGTCTTTCAACACGGTGAATTCGCCGCGTACCTCCCAGGAGCCCAGCGGAAACCCGCCGTCGCGCAGAGTCTGGCTGATGGTGCCTACTCTGAAGTGGGTGTGGTTGTCAGTCGCTTTTTTGATGGCGGAGAACACTTTTTGGGCGCGCTCTTTGGACTGATGTTCTTTGGCTTTGTTCTCGTTAATGCGGCTCAAGGGTGGAATCTTCTGGTAAGGCGACGGCAAAGATTACCCGAAGCCCGTGTTGAGGGCCATATCGGCAATTTTGCGGTGTTAAAGAGTATCAGCCCGCCATGGCTCGCCGCGCTGGTAACGCGCGAGTCGCGTGCTGTAGTCGGCGTGCTCCTGGGCGCTTGTGGCGTCTGTCTCGAGCAGCGCCAATGCCTGATTTTGCGTACGGACGGCTGCGTCGAACTGGCGATCTTCCGCGTAGGCGGCCGCCAGTGTGTCGAGGGTCGCCGCTGAGGTCGTGCTGGCGACGGCCACCCGAGCGTAGCCCACTGCTGCGGAGCCGTCTCTGAGGCTTTTGTCCTGGGAGGTTGCCAGCAACCAGGCGAGCTGATGATTGACCTTGGCATCGCCGCTACGCGCGGCCCGGCGTAGATAGTCGATGCCGT
>JALZVT010000127.1 GCA_023300545.1 Pseudomonadales bacterium | reverse complement strand
GCGCACTGGCCAGTGCGCTGGCGTCGGGCCGTTCGCCACCACGATAGTCATACAATCGCCCGGCCGATGCATAGGTTATGTCAAACGCACCATTCGAAAGCTCGCTGACGCGCTGGCTCGCTTTCAACAGCGCCCACATCTCCTTGCTGACCTTTACCGGTCGCCGCGCAGCCGTGTTATTCAGCGTCGATAACTCCGACTCTTCTATATAGGGGCTATAGGCCGCCTCGATACGACGCATCTCAGACATCACAGCCGCTAACAGCTCCTGAGCCTCTGCCGGGTCGTCGTGCCATATTTCGGCGGTTACCGACGTCCCCATAATCGCTTGCTCATCGCGATGCCAGTCGCCAAACGCAGCCTGGGCTAAAAAGCCCTGCACTATCAGCAGACCGATGGCGAATCCAACCCAGTGGCCCACACGGGACCTTTGTTTGTTTGTCATGTTTTCCCTGCCCGATAATCCATGCGCGGGTTCAACTGCATTATCCCAAGCCCGACACAGAAGGCTAGTGACCTGCGTCACAGTCTACAGGCCGCTATAGTCAGCTAAGCAAAGAAGTAAATGGCCTAAGTACAGCGCCCTCTACCCGGTACAAGGCGATAAAATCAACGCTCTAACGGAGATCTCATGACCACAGCGACCCCCACCACAGCACCATCATCTGACACCACAACCGGCGCGGTCAGGACTCACGGCAATTTCATCGATGCGATCGGCAACACCCCGTTGATTCGTATGAACGCCCTATCAGATGCCACCGGCTGCGAGATTCTTGGCAAGGCTGAATTCATGAACCCTGGCGGCTCCGTAAAAGATCGTGCCGCCTGGTGGATGATTCGTGACCACGAGCAGGCCGGCCGACTAAAGCCCGGTGGCACCGTTGTGGAAGGAACCGCTGGTAATACCGGTATTGGATTGGCCCATGTATGCAATGCACGCGGTTATAAGTGCGTGATATTCATGCCCGACAATCAGTCCCCCGAGAAAGTGCAGATTCTGCAGACCTTGGGAGCAGAAGTTCACGTTGTACCGACGGTGCCTTACAGCAACCCAATGAACTATCAAAAACAAGCCGGTCGCCACGCCGAGAGCCTATCAGGCAACCAAGGCGGGGCGGTGTGGGCCAATCAATTTGACAATACCGCGAATCGGCTCGCCCACTTCGAATCAACCGGTCCCGAAATCTGGCGCGACACCAACGGTCGGGTCGATGCCTTTGTCGCTGCTACAGGAACCGGCGGCACCCTTGCCGGTACCGGTGCTTTTCTAAAGTCCCAAAATCCAGACGTGCAAATCGTCTGTGCAGATCCATACGGCAGCGCCATCTATAACTACGTCACCACCGGCGAGACCACTATGACCCCCGGGCCATCCATTACCGAGGGCATCGGCAATTCGCGGGTTACCGACAACCTGCAGGGTGCCGCCATCGACCATGCAGTACAGGTTCATGACAGCGACATGGTTAAGCTCGTTTATCAGCTATTGCGGGAAGAGGGTTGGTTTTTCGGCTCCAGTACGGGCATCAACCTCTGCGCCGCCGCTGAGCAGGCGCGGAGAATGGGCCCCGGCCATGTCATCGTGAGCATCCTCTGCGACACGGGTGCCAAGTATCAGTCGAGCCTGTACAACGCGGAATTTTTGGCCGAGCGGAATCTCGTCACTCGCTAAACGCCGGTGGCAGGCCTGGTCAACTGCAATTCACACAGACCTTGTGTCCGCAGTATGCTGGAGGCTAGATAGCCTCCTCCGCTTCCAGCAGGATCTCGACATGACCGGCAACAGCAACCCCACGCCTCCCGATATCACCATCGACCGCGCCGCACTGATCAATTTTGTCAGCCAGATATTCCGCCATCAGGCTGCTGACGAAGCCACCGCACAGACGGTGGCCGAGCATCTGGTAGAAGCCAATCTCAAGGGGCACGACTCCCACGGCGTTGGCATGATTCCAGCGTACGTGCAGAATCTGCAGGCAGACCTTCTGCAACCCCAGGCAGGTACACAGGTGTTACGTGACAATGGCGCCGTCGTTATGATCGACGGCCAATTCGGTTTTGGCCAACGGGTTGGCAAAGAAGCCACCGACTTCGCCATTCAACGCGCAAAGGAGATCGGTCTGGTTTGCGTTGGCCTGCGCAATGCCCACCACCTCGGACGCATCGGTACCTACGGCGAACAGTGTGCGGCGGCTGGTATGATTTCCATGCACTACGTGAACGTTGTAGGCCACCCCCCCGCCGTTTCGCCTTTTGGTAGCCGCGACGCACGTATGACTACCAATCCGTTCTGCGCAGTAGTGCCCCGCCAAGACGGCCCTCCAGTCGTTCTGGATATGGCAACCAGTACCGTTGCCCTTGGTAAGGTGCGGGTCGCGTACCACAAAGGCACACCCGTCATAGATGGGGCGCTGCTCGATCATCAAGGGTTGCCAACCAATGACGCTGCCGTCATGTTCGAAGAACCTAAAGGTACGCTTGGCCCATTTGGCGGTCACAAAGGCTACGGACTCGCCGTGCTTTGCGAGTTACTCGGCGGCGCACTGGCCGGCGAGTGGACGATGCAACCCGATAACCCTCGCAGCCATAACATCGTCAACAACATGCTGATGTTTGTGCTCAACCCTGAGGCCACTGGCAACGCTGAAGGCTTTCAGAACGAAGTCAGCGCCATGGTCGACTATCTACACTCGGCAACCCCCGCTGCCGGCAGCGATCGCGTGCGTGTACCTGGCGACCCCGAACGCGAAAGTCGTGAGAAGCGCATGCGCAACGGCATACCCATCGACGGCAGCAGCTGGCGCTCAATCACCAAGGCCGCTATGGCTGCCGGACTGACAGAGACAGAGATCGCTGCAGTGGCGCTAAAAAGCCCTAGCAGTTGATTCGCGCTACACTGCCCCAAGACCAGAACAGCCGCCACACTCAACATTTAAGAGGGACTCAAGATGAATATTCTCGAAACCATTCTGCAAACTGCTGGAGGCGGAGCCGTTGAAACCATCGCCAAAAATTTTGGCCTGAACGGCTCCCAAGTAAAGGATGTCATGGGTCAGCTGGTACCGGCTTTGTCACGTGGGATGCAAAAGAACACGCAACAGACAGACGGCCTCGACGGCTTCATCGCAGCCATGAAAAGCGGTAATCACAGCCGTTACTTGGATCAGCCCGGTGATCTGTTCGAGACCAACAACATTGACGATGGCAACAAAATTCTAGGCCATCTCTTTGGCGACAAAACCGTCAGCCGCGAAGTTGCAAATCGAGCCTCACAGAACACAGGGGTAGGATCCAGCATCATCAAAAAAATGCTGCCTATGCTTGCAAGCCTAGCAATGGGCGCAATGAGCAACCAATCTAGTGCAGCTGGCGTCAACTCGTCACAAAGCACGGGCGTTACTGATTTATTGAGTAGCTTCCTCGACTCAGACAATGACGGTTCGATTGCAGACGACCTGTTGGGAATGGCGGGTAAGTTCCTCTAACCACTCCTTCGACTCTGGTTAAACTCCAGGCAACTCAAGATGCGCGTGATCGTTAAGCGTAGCCACCACGTGCGTACCGTCTGCTTCAATCGCTAACCGCGTGAGGCCACCGGGCAGGGTTGAAAATTGCAATCGCCCCAGTGTTTCTGGTGGCAGTCCCAACCAAGCCCCAACAATCACATCGTGGGTGCCGCCGTGCGTCACAATCACCGTTTCCGGCTCACCTCGCTGAATCAGCTCTTTAACAAACGGGTAAACCCGCGCCGCTAGCTCAAATCGAGACTCCGCGCCGGTACAGGATTTGTAATGCAGCCGATCACCGTTTGCTGGCAGCGGCTGCCCATGTTCAACAAGCCACTCCAAGGTTTCGCCTTCGGCCACGCCTGAACTCATTTCCCGCAGCTCCTGACGGAGCCGCACATCAGTGCCTATCGCATCAGCCACGTGTTCGGCGGTTTCGCGTGCGCGCAACAAATCAGAGGAAAACAATTGAGGCCGGCGCTCAGCATCAACGAGCGCACACTGCAGGCGCTCGGCAAGCGCCTTAGCGTGACGAATACCCAGGCCGGTGAGGCTGGTGTCGTGCCAGCCGCCCACCATACCCTCAACAACATGCGTTGATTGGCAGTGCGTGACCAAAAATACTCGCATCAAGTGCCTGCCCTTCGAATCCCCTCAAAATCGCGCGAATTGTACACTGGCTGGCGTCCCGACCTATCACCGCCGTACTATTGAGACTAATAAAAATGTAAATAACAGTTCAGCAAATAAAAATCAGGAGTCGTCCATGAGCAACGTCGCGTTTGATCTCACAGGAAAGATCGCTGTAGTTACCGGAGGTAACAAAGGCATTGGCAAAGGCATTGCTGATGCCTTGGCAGCAGCTGGAGCTCTGGTTCACATCACCGGCCGTGATAGCGCAGCCGGCGCCGCCACCGCAGCCGCAATCGTCAACGCAGGAGGACAGGCGCACTTTCACGCCTGCGACGTCAACGATGCTCAGGCCATGACACAGCTGCTCGAGACGGCAGCCGCGAGCGCTGTCGAACTGGGCCACCCGGCACCGAGATTGGACATTCTTGTGAACAACGCCGGCATATCCCGTGCTGACGCAACCCCGGAAGTCATGACCGATGAGACCTGGCTCGAGGTGATTGATACCAACCTCAACAGCGTCTTCAAGTGCTGCCGTAGTGCGCACCCACTAATGAAACAGCACGGCGGAAAAATTATTAACATCGGCTCGATGTACAGCCTGTTTGGCACGCCGTACATCCCCAACTATGCAGCCTCCAAGGGCGCCATCGTGCAGCTGACAAAATCTCTGGCGACATCCTGGGCACAGCACAACATTCAGGTGAATTCGATCTTGCCAGGCTGGATCAGCACTGATCTGACAAAAGGCGTCGAGGCTGACGCCAAAATGGTGGCAGAAATTGAAGCGCGCACCCCTGCTGGGCGCTTTGGACTGCCTGAAGACCTCGGTGGCACCGCGGTCTTCCTTGCATCAACCGCCGCCGACTTTGTGACGGGGCAGAACATTGCCGTTTGTGGCGGTTACAGCGTCAGCTAGCGACTTACTTTTCCAGTTTGCGGACGTACAGAACCAGTTCATGGTCGACAAGCTCAAGGCCATGTTCTTTGGCAATCTCTTGCTGTAACGCTTCGATGCGCTGACTCACAAACTCAGTCACCTTACCGGTATCAACATCCACCATGTGATCGTGATGCTCGTCGTTAGCCAGTTCATACACCGAATGACCATCGTCAAAGTTGTGCTTTTCGACAATGCCAGCAGCTTCAAACTGAGTGAGCACCCGATACACCGTAGCCAGCCCCACAGAGTCATCCATGCGGATCAGGCGCTTGTAAACTTCTTCAGCTGACATGTGATGTGGATCAGCAGATGCCAACACTTCAAGAACCTTGAGGCGTGGCAGAGTGACCTTCAGGCCGGCTTTTTTGAGGTCAGCAGATGTCAATGTGGGCTCCGTAAGGTCTTAGGACAGAATCAGTAGGTGAACGGGTGTATATGATAGTTGAACCCTAGCAGTCCGGGCAAAAAGTCTCTACAACTCAGCCGCTTGAGTAGCGTGATTCCTTACCCGATCGTCGCATCACCAGTAGCGTCGGCAACAATCCAAGCAACACAATCACCAAGGCCGCCGTAGAAGCCTCGGCAATGCGTTCGTCCGATGCCAGCCGGAACGTCCGGGTGGCCAGTGTTTCAAAGTTGAACGGGCGCAGAATAAGCGTTGCTGGCAGTTCCTTGAGCACATCAATAAATACCAGCAATGCCGCCGTCATCACCGCCGGACCTAGTAGCGGCAGGTGTAACTCACGCACCAAACGACCGGGCTGCGCGCCAAGCGTTCGGCCAACGGCGTCAATCTGCGGCGACACCCGAGCAAAGCCCGCATCAATACTGTTGTGTGCGGCGGTCATGAAGCGCACGACGTAGGCATAGATCAGGGCCGCAATCGTGCCCGTTAGAAGCAACCCGCTGCGAAGCTCAAACTCATCGCGCATAAGGGTTGCAAACCACCGATCAAACGTCGACAGCGGCACCAGCAGCGCAAGCCCGAGCACGGCCCCTGGCAACGCGTAACCAAGAGCGGCGAGCCGGACTGCTAATTGCCCCACAATTTGCCCTTTGCCCGACGCCCCACGCTCACGCAGGCGATAACCCAGCAACAAGGCAACTCCGGTTGCGATGATCGCGGCACTGCCAGCGACGGTAAAACTATTAACGACAAAGCGACTGAAACTACGACCCCAGAGTGGGTCACCAACCTCAAGTGCGTGCCCAATCAGTAAAAACAGAGGTAAAATAAAGCCGAACACTACCGGCAAGGCGCAGGCGATTGTTGCAACAATGGCGCGGGCGCCACGCAATTGAATCGGCCGGGGCGCGGGTAAGTGCCCGGTCGGATTGGCAACTCGTCCCCGGCGCAAAAAGTACTCAGCAAGCACCAACACCAAAACGACCAAAAACAGCCAGGCAGCCAATTGCAGAGCCGCGAGCTGATCACCCAGCGCATACCAAGTACGAAAAATGCCGGTGGTCAGCGTTGCCACACCAAAATATTCAACCACGCCGTAGTCAGCGACCGCCTCCATCAACACCAACGCCAAACCGCCCACAATGGCGGGACGAGCGGTAGGCAGCGCCACCTGCAAAAATGCGCGCCAGGGCCCCTTCCCCAACACTCGGGCGGCATCAAACAGCGCGCTTGATTGAGAGACAAATGCCGAGCGCGCCAATAGATAAACGTAGGGGTACAGCACCAGGGTCAGCATTATCGCCGCCCCTGGTAGCGACCGCAGTTGTGGAAAATAATAACCGGGTTCAAGGTCAAACCACTGCCGCAACGCGCTCTGCAGCGCCCCTGAATAATCGAGCAGATCGGTATACACGTAGGCGATCACATAGGCGGGTGCCGCCAGCGGCAACACCAGAGCCACGCTGAGCACTCGGCGGCCAGGAAACATCAGCGTACTGGTGATCCAGGCACTGCCCACACCAAGCAGGGCACTACCCGTACCCACCAACAACAGCAGCAAGGCAGTATTCGACAGATATTCCGGCAACACGGTGGCCCGCAGATGTGGCCAGGCCGAACTCTGTTCGCCAATCAACGTCACCAACAACGCAAGCATTGGCAACGCGAGCAGCAGCACCACAACGAGCATCACCAGACTTGCCAGCCAGCCGGAAAAGCGAGCAAGCACAGTCTGGGAGACGCGTTGATCGGCATGCAGCGACAGGCTTGGCTCAGTGCTGGATAATGGCTCGCTCGGTATCACGCAAAAACTTCAAAACAGATGAGTCTGGAATTTCACAACGTCAGCCATAGCTACGGCACAACGCGAGTGCTGCAAGATATCAGCTTCAAAGCGGCTGAGGGTGAGATTCTGTGTCTGCTCGGTCCGTCGGGAGGTGGCAAGAGCACGCTATTGCGCCTAGCCGCGGGCTTGGAGCCAGTACAGAGTGGGCATCTTTCGCTGGACGGTGAGTTACTGGCCCAACCCGGCATCCAGCCACCACCGGAACAGCGTCCCATTGGCCTCGTGTTTCAGGATCACGTGCTGTTTCCGCACTTAACCGTAACTAGCAACCTGGCATTTGGTCTCGCGGGAACCAACAAACTCGCCCAACGAGATCGGGTTGCGCAATTACTTGAGCAGATGGACCTTGCCGGGCTCGATGAACGTTACCCGCACGAACTGTCCGGCGGCCAACAGCAGCGCGTAGCCCTTGCCCGAGCGATGGCACCAAAACCCCGCGTGCTGTTGCTCGACGAGCCTTTTGCGAGTGTCGATTCAACATTACGCCGCCAACTACGGCGAACCACCAGAGCCGCACTCAAAGCCTCAGGCACAACCGCCATTGTGGTCACACATGATCCCGACGAGGCCATGCAACTCGCGGACAGCATTGCGGTTATGGCGCAAGGCAAAATTGCTCAGCACGACAGCCCCTCAGCCATATGGCAGCAACCAACCACATTGCAGGTTGCACTCTTGTTTGGCGACGCCACTGCCATTGTTTCCCACAGCCGCGGGGGCACTGTGTTCAGCGCCTTTGGCGAGATGGCCTCGACGCTACCTGACGGGCCGACAACACTCGCAATACGGCCGCAAGGCATTGAGTTGCATCAACCAGACAGCGATCACCCCGCCACCGCTGAGGTAACCGACCTGCGATTACTCGGGCATCGCTGGCAGCTACGGCTGACCGCACTGCCGTCCGAGACCGCCCATCAAGACCTGCCGACCATAAGCGCCACAACAGACTCGCCAGAGAGTTTTGCGCTTGGCACCCAAGTACGCACCACGCTGAACGCAAAAGATTGTTTTTTATTCAGCAATACCAACTAGTTAACCTCATAAATTAAAGAGATTCGAACTTATGAATAAGCTTCATAACAAAGTGGTATTGGTCACGGGCAGCGCTCGCGGTATCGGTCGAGGCATTGCTGATGCGTTCTTGCAGCAAGGCTGCCAGCTGGCTCTGGCAGACCTCGGCGCGCCGACCTCAGGCGACTGGAGCTATTCCCTCGCCTCCTCTGAGGAACTGGAAAACACCGTGCAAGAACTCCGCACCAGTTACCCTGAGCGTCGCGTGACGGGGGTTGCCGTGAATGTCACCAGCGCCGCAAGCTGTGCCGCAGCGGTTAGCAAAACACTCGAAGAATTTGGCCGCATCGACGTGCTAGTCAACAACGCAGGTGTTGTGCAATCGGGTCCGCTAGAGAGCTTCAGCGAAGCCGATTGGGATCGCGTGTTTGCGGTAAATACGAAGGGGCTATTTCTGATGACCCAGGCCGCACTACCCGCGTTGCGTGCGGCAAAGCCCGCCGCCATCATCAATACGGCGTCAATCGCCGGCCTGAAAGGCTACCCCAATATGAGCGCCTATTGCGGCTCGAAGTTTGCGGCCATCGGCATCACCCAATCTATGGCGGCAGAACTGGCGAACGACGATATTCGAGTCAACGCCATCTGCCCGGGCATGGTAGGCACCGCCATGTGGTTGGAGCACCTGCTGCCGGGCGGCGCCGGTGCCAACAATCCAGATGCGGATTTCGAAGAACTCATGCGCGACATGATCCCTCTAAAGCGACCCCAGACCACGCTGGACATGGGCGAAGCTGCCGTCTTCCTAGCCAGTGCGACCAATATTACCGGCGTAGCTTTGCCCGTGGCCGGCGGCTTTGAAATGAGTTGACACAATTTTACATTTGCGAATAATTCTCATTTGAGCTACAACACAACCTCGATACTCTACTCATCACGCGAATCGCTGGATTACACATGCAGTACACCAACAACACCTCTACCGCCGAGTACCCTATTGCACCCAATGGCGTACGAGCGGAGCTCGGTAACAGTCTCATCACAGCACTGCTTACCGCTGCCGCCGCCGCCCTGCTCGCAGCGCTTGTGCCTCTCAACGCCAAAGCCGCCGCACCTAGCGAGGGCACTCTGACGGGCGCAGTCAACGTCTATACCTCCCGCCACTACGACACCGATATGGCGCTCTACGACGAGTTCACTAACCGCACCGGCGTCAAGGTGAACCTCATCGAAGGCGACAGCGACGCGCTGACCCAGCGCATTCTTAACGAGGGTGAATTCAGTCCCGCTGACATGCTGATAACCGTTGATGCCGGTCGCCTTTGGCGCGGTCGCGAAGCTGACATTTTCAGCCCCGTTGAATCCAGCATTCTGGAACAACGAGTGCCCGCCCACCTGCAGGCACCCGACAACACCTGGTTTGGGCTGTCAAAGCGCGCACGGGTCATTGTCTATAACAAAGCGGCCGGTCTGCCCGAAGGAATTAACCGCTACGAAGATCTGGCAAACCCGGCGCTGAAAGGTCAGGTCTGCATGCGCAGCTCAGGCAATATCTACAACCAGTCATTGCTCGCCGCACTGATTGAGCACAACGGCACAGACCCAGCACTGAATTGGGCCAAAGGCGTGGTCGCAAATTTTGCTCGACCACCACAGGGCAACGACACCGCCCAACTTAAGGCCGTTGCCGCTGGTGAATGCGGCATCAGCATCGCCAACACCTACTACATCGGTCGCTTTGTCGGTTCACAAAAGCCAGAAGACCAAGCGGTTCTAAGTGCGCTTGGCATTCTCTTTCCCAATCAAACTGACCGCGGCACTCACGTCAACATCAGCGGCGCCGGCATAACAAAACATGCGCCGAACCGCGCGAACGCTATCGCGTTCCTTGAATACCTCACCAGCGATTTTGCCCAGCGCCTGTTCGCCGAAGGCAACAACGAGTATCCCGTTACCGGCAAGGTCACCGGCCCCGTGGCAAAGCTTGGAGAGTTTAAGGAAGACCAGGTAAACGCTCAGGTACTTGGCGTTCATCAGCGCGAAGCTGTAGAGCTGTATGACAAGGCTGGCTGGCGCTAAAGCGGCACTGGGGTCGCTAGGCGTGCGAGGGAAAAGGAAATTCCTCGAGCGCCACGTCAACGCCTGAATACCAGCCAATTTGCTCGTGCAAACTGACAACGTCGCCCACAATCAAGAGCGCCGGCGACGGTAGCCCCGCATCTGCTGCCTTGTCCGGCAGCTCACTGATCGGTGCCACAACCACTTTTTGTGCTGGTGTGGTGCCGGCCGAAATCATGGCAGCCGGTGTGTCCGGGGACATGCCGTGCAAGCACAGCTGCTCCGCAACTAGCGGCAGCGACTTCAACCCCATGAAGATCACATGAGTGTGGTGTGTCACGCTCATCTGAGCCCAAGGTAACAACAGTTGACCGTCCTTCATGTGCCCAGTCCAGAAACTCACGCCAGTAGCATGGTCACGATGGGTCAGAGGAATACCCGCGTAAGCCGCGCACCCGTTGGCCGCCGAAATACCGGGAACAACCTGAAAATCAATACCAGCCTGAATGAGGTCATGCAACTCTTCCCCTCCACGCCCAAACACAAACGGATCGCCACCTTTTAACCGCGCCACGCACTTACCTGCCCGCGCGTGCTCAACCAATAGCTCGCCAATGCTCTGCTGCGAGACTACGTGGGATTTGGCCTGCTTCCCCACATAAATAAGTTCGGCTTCGCGACGCACCAAATCCAGCAATCGAGTTGGAATAAGGCGGTCATAAAGCACAACGTCAGCGCGCTGCAGCAGGCGCTGGCCACGGATGGTTAATAATTCTGGATCGCCCGGACCTGCCCCAATGAGATACACCGAGCCTTTCGAACGTTGGCTTTCATCCCAGTTGGCAAGCTCGTCCGTGATGCGCCCTCTTGCCTCGTCTACCTTGCCGGCGAGTGCCGCATCGCCAATAGGACCATCAATAATATGATCCCAAAATCGGCGTCGCTGCTCAAAATCAGTAAACCGAGCCTTCACTTGATCACGCACCTCACCCAGCAAGGCGGTAAAGCGCGGCAAACCAAACGGCAGTTGCCGTTCCAGCAACGATTTCAGATAGCGCGCAAGTACAGGCGAGCGACCACCGGTAGACACGGCAACTATCGCCGGCGAGCGATCAACAATGGCCGGTAAAATAAAACTGCATAGCTCGGGCTGATCGGCCACATTCACCGGAATATTACGAGCTTCTGCGCCTTCGTAAACCTGACGATTTACCTCAGCATTGTCGGTGGCAGCGATAACAATTTTCGCGTGCGCAAGATCGTCGCTACGAAACTCGCGGTGCAGATGCACCAGGCTGTGTTTGTCGATCAACTCGCGCATCGCGCGACTCAAATCAGGCGCAACCACTGTCAGTTCAGGACCGGCAGCAAGCATCAGTTCGGCTTTACGCGCAGCAACCGGGCCACCACCAACCACCAGTGCGCGGCGGCCGGTTAGCTGTAAAAATATGGGGAGATAATCCACCGGCTTAGGCTGCGCTAGCTCTCAGCCCCTGGTGTAAACCACATTCGCGGCCTTCTATCCCTTTGGTTGGGTCAAAGTAATTTGTTTCACTCGGCAAATCGTTCGCCTGTAAATAGTGGTTCATCTCATCCTCATGCCAGGTCAATAGCGGGGCAACTTTGAGTATGCCACGGCCATCGAGAGACAGCGTATCAAGCGAGGCTCGCAACGCGGTTTCGTCCGCCCGAATGCCGGTTAGCCAGGCATCCGGCGCAAGCGTCTCCAGTGCGCGCTCAAACGGCTCAAGCTTAACTCGACGAGTGAACTCAGCGTGCGCAGGATCATTCACATCGGGTACGCCACCTAACGATGCGGTTATCCAGGCCGGCGAATGCAGCGGTGCGAATATCTGCATGTTGAGATCAAGTGTCTCAATTAATCCACGCGCGAAGCGATAGGTTTCAAAGGTGTTAAAGCCATGATCGACCCACACTACCGGGGTGCCTGGCCTCACCTTAGTGACCAGATCAAGCAGTACCGCAGCGTGCGCACCAAAACTGGTGGTCACAATCGGTCGCTCCGCCCGGTCTAACACCCAGCGAACGGTCTCTGTAGCAGACGCCCCAGCAAGCTGCGCGTTGTGCTCAACTAAAGATTGCTCGTCGCTCGCCAACCGGCTCACAAAGCCGCTCCCGAATAGAGTCGATGGTCAGCCGGCATTTCCAGCTCACCCAGAGAGGTAAGCATGTCTGCAACGCTGTCATTGCCCGTGACTTCAAAAGCCGTAAAACCACTGTGCCGCATGAAGTCGAGCTGATCTCGGCGTATGTCCCCTATCGCAATCAAGCCACCTTTATAGCCATGATGCTGACGTAAAGTGGCGGCATGCGAATAGCCGCGGCCGTCGGTGTAGGCCGGAAACGCAACAAGAATCTCTTCTCGCGCGAGCAGCTCAGGGATTACGTCCAAGAGTTCAGCGGTCGGGTCAATAACAACCGTCCAGGGCGCAGATCGAGCGTTCCAGAGCTCAGGCTCGGCCAAATATCGCGTGTAGCTAATCGCAATGGCACTCTCCGCACGGTTCGAAAACTCTTCCTCATCACCCAATAGGGTCCAGACGCTTTCTTCCGCCTGGTATCCGGTGGCGCTATCGGTTCTACGCAGCAACTGCATAAACACGCTCCTTGAAGGGCTCAAGACCCACGCGATCGAGCGTATCGACAAAGGTTTCACCCTCTTCACGCAGGTCGGTGTAGGTTAGTAAAATGCGATCCACAGCTTCAGCAACCTCTGCCTTGGCAACCGCCGGACCGATGCGCTGACCGATACGCGCACCAGCAGTGGAGCGACCACCCAATGTCAGCTGGTACCACTCAACACCCTTCTTATCGACACCAAGAATGCCAATATCAGCGACATGATGGTGGCCACAGGCGTTCATACAACCCGAGATTCGTACTTTGACATCACCCAAATCGTGCAGATAATCGAGGTCATCAAAGCGTTCGTTGATTTGATCCCAAATCGAAATTGACGTGGCATTGGCCAACGAACAAAAGTCGAGACCAGGACAAACGATCATGTCTGCGAGTGTCCCGATGTTGGGAACCGCAAGCTCTAGCGCGTCAAGCGCGCCCCACAAGGCTTTTAAGTGCTGCACCGGCACATGCGCCAAAACCAGATTTTGATCATGGGTCGAACGAATGTCGCCGTCGCAGTACTGGTCAGCCAGGTCAGCAACGAGGCGCATCTGTTCTGACGTAATATCACCTGCTGGGCGGAGTGCTGCTTTCAACGAAATCAGCACCACTCGATAGCCCGGCACTTTATGTTCGCGAGTATTTTGCTTCAACCAGCCGTTATAGGCCGGCGACTGCCCACTATCAGCCGGGGTAACAGCCACAAGATTTTGCGGCTCAAGCGTCTTTGCAAAAAATCCGCGCATGCGATCAATATCGACGCCTTCGAGCGTGCGAACGGTCTTGCGGGTTACCTCCCACTCTGCGTCGACCTGCTCGCGAAAGGCATCAATACCCAGCGCATTCACTAAAATTTTGATCCGGGCTTTGTATAGGTTATCGCGCCGACCTGCGCGGTTATAAACGCGCAAGGTCGCCTCTAGATAGGTCAGAAGATCAGCGCCCGCCAGACCTTCCCGCAATAGCTTGCCCACCACCGGGGTACGCCCTAAACCGCCACCAACCCAAACATCGAATACCGATTCGCCATTGTCGTCGTGACGCAGACGCAAACCAATATCGTGGACTTCTATCGCGGCTCGGTCATTGCGCGCACCCGTGACTGCAATTTTGAATTTGCGGGGCAGCCAATTGAATTCAGGATGAAACGTGGACCATTGCCGAATCAGCTCACACCAGGGGCGTGGGTCTTCGATTTCGTCACCAATAGCACCTGCCAATGGATCGCTGGTGATGTTGCGAATGCAGTTGCCGCTGGTTTGGATCGCGTGCATCTGGAATTCAGCAAGCTCTTCTAGCGCATCCGGAATGCGTTCGAGTGGAATCCAGTTGAATTGCATGTTCTGGCGCGTGGTCATATGACCAAAACCGCGGTCGTATTCGTCCGCAACCTTGGCAAGCGAGCGCATTTGATCTGAGGTGAACATGCCGTAGGGAATAGCGACCCGCAACATCGGCGCGTGCAATTGTTCGTACACCCCATTACGCAGTCGCAGTTGCTTGTATTCATCAGCCGAGAGGCCGCCAGCAAGATAACGGTGGGTTTGATCGCGAAACTGCGCTAAACGCTTTTTCAGCAGGGCTCGATCGTGTTCGTCGTACTGGTACATGGCGGCGTGCTTTGCTCAGTGGAGTGCAGAGACTAGGGGGTTAAGCGCGCACAGAAAAATAACTTTTTGCGCTTTCCTTATTTGAATTAGGTTTGATACTCGAATTGGCTTTGAAAGGCTGACGTGCCCAAGAGGGCCTAGAGGACCAAGAGGGTCAGACCGACGCCTCAAACCAGGAGAGCAGACACCAGATAGGCAACAAAGAAGCCCAACGCGATAATGCCCTGAGCGTCTTGCGCTACCAGTTCACGCGCTAGGGGGACTGCGCTGAGATCGATTTTTTTGCCACGAATAGTCATGCTGAGCATCTTAAGCACCGCAGCGTTCTTGTGAAGGAACGTTTCTGAATATGAATATAGCTGTCCCGATCAGACAAGAGCGCATCAGAGCGCGTCCGTAGACCAACCACCAAACCTGGGCCAGTAAGTTGCGCTCTGAGCCCCAGCACTCCCCTGGGGCTCTCCAAACACCTGGTAACCGCTAAACGCCGCCGCCGTAGCACAGGCGTGAATCGGCAAAACACGCAGTTCGCTGCCAATGGGATAAAGACTCAGATCGAGCGGCGAGCCGTCATCGGTTTGCACCAAGCCGTGCTCTTGATTAGCTGAGCGCACCACCAGATTGGTATGAGCTATTCGCCCTAGTCCCAGATCCTGTGCATGGATCGCCGTGCTGCGATCGCTCGACAAGGCCATCCAACCGGCGTCAATCAACAGGATGCCACGCTGCGCCTGGTGTCCAATCACCGTGGTGTGCACGCTAAGGGCAAGCTGGGATTCCTCGCAAACGCCCAACCCGACCATGACCAGATCATTGAAGACATAAACACCCACTCTAACTTCGGTAATCCCTGAAAATGAGGTCGCCACGCTCACAGTAGGCGTCGAACCAATACTGACTTCCGCACAGGCAATCCCGGCATCACGCAGGCGCTGCGCTGCCCGCACCGCGCCAACACGCTCACGTGTAGCCATCGCCTCCAAATCGACGCGAGTCAGACAATCGTACGCGCCGCCTGCGTGGGTCATTACACCTCGCAACTGGCTGATCCCATCCGTCCCAGCAAGCACCGTACCTATGGCTATTAACTCATCGCTCTCTGGCCGAACTCCTGCTCGATGATCATCAACGTCCAATTCAATGAAGGCGTCGAGCAGCCCTAGACCGTCGCTGCTGCTCGCTGTGGCCGTAAAGGCCACAAACGCCTGGGCCATTTCGAGACTGTCGAGAATCACCGACACTCGGGCACCCGAGAGCCGGGCGAGTCGGGCGAGCTCCGGCATCTTTTGCGGCACCACACCCACGGCATAGAGCACATCACGATACCCTGCAGAGATAACCGCAGCCGCCTCACTCAACGTGGAAACCGTTAGCCGAGCAGCAGCAGATCCATGAGTCATGCGACGGATCA
Source organism: Pseudomonadales bacterium (assembly GCA_023300545.1). Classification (GTDB taxonomy): domain Bacteria; phylum Pseudomonadota; class Gammaproteobacteria; order Pseudomonadales; family Azotimanducaceae; genus JALZVT01. The sequence continues at coordinate 4,918 of JALZVT010000127.1, read as the reverse complement.
CCGGCATAGACTTGGCCGTTTTAACATGTGGACGGGCAAGCACCGAATGACCCGCCAAGCGCTCTCGCATCCGCGCAATATTGGCGTCCATGCACGCGGTATCCAACACCAGACAGGGCGTCAGCAGACGCCCTGTCTGGTGGGAGGCGCCAACAGGGTGCCTCGCGAGATTGAGAGAAGAAGGCTGTGTCATTATTGGGTATCTCAACAGGCAATCAGCAGTATCAGACCATAGGAAGCTTTTATGACCGCCGCCACCCCTTCTCCGCATCAACGTCCAAATCTCTTTCGCCTCGACGGTAAAACAGCACTCATCACCGGCGCCTCTTCCGGCTTCGGACACCATTTTGCGGGCGTACTAGCCGCGGCGGGCGCCAATGTTGTGTTGGGGGCTCGGCGCACGGACAAAATTCAGGCCAGAGTTGACGAAATCAACAGCTTTGACGGCGGCCGGGCTATTGGTGTCACCCTCGACGTGCTGAATGCCGACTCGATGGCTGCCTTTCTGCAAGCCAGTATCGACGAGTTTGGCCAAGCCAATATCCTCGTTAACAATGCCGGGGTTGAATCCGGCGCCAAAACTTACGCGACCATTACCGAAGACGACTGGGACAGCGTGCTCGATACCAACGTAAAAGCACTCTGGCACCTGTCAAAACTGTTCAGCGAGCACGTGGGCGCTGACAAAGCGCGCACCGGCAGCATCATTAATATTGGCTCTATCACCGCCTGGCGAACGCTCAAAGGCCAGTTCCCTTACGCCGTAAGTAAGGCCGCCGTAAAAAAGGTCACCGAGGTAATGGCGCTTGAGGGCGCTCGGTTTGGGCTACGAGTCAATTCGCTTGCCCCTGGTTACGTACTCACCGACGTCAGCAAAGTGCTGCTCGAAAGCGATCGCTCAGACGCGTTCCGGGCCCGTATTCCACAGCGCCGCTATGGGGAGTTTGAAGATATGGACGGGCCATTATTGCTGCTTGCCTCAGATGCTGGCAGTTATATGACCGGCGCCTCTATTGTCGTAGACGGTGGGCACATCTGCTCAGAAATCTAATCAGTCGCCCTAGCGGCCAGAGATATCCGCCTCAAGTAGGCGGCGATATTCGCGCATGTGCCGCAGGGCGGCCAACTCGTCGCCGCGCACTTCAAACAGACGCGCGAGGTTGTAGTGGGCGTCTGGAATGTCGCAGGCTCGAATATAGTATTCCCGGGCGGTGTCGAACTCATCGAGCTCGTCATAGATAGTGCCCATATTGTAATTGGCTAGCTGATGCTCTGGCGTAATCTCGAGCGCGAGCTTGTAGTGTCGAAGCGCCTGCTTCAGGTTGCCGCGCAGTTGGCAAAGACGGCCAAGATTGACCTGAGCATCTGTATTGTTCGGGTTAAGCTTCAGCGCTCGAAGATAGGCCTGGGGTGCCTTGTCGGGCTCGGCCTCTTCGAGATCGAGCGCCAAGTTGTACCAGTCGTCGCTTGAGAGCTCACTCGCCTCCGGCACAACGGCTAGCAAATCAGCATCAGCGCGATCCGTTGGCTTGGCAAACAGCTCATCCGTGTGCTTGCCCAGCAATGACTCAGACCCAGCGTTGTTTGGGTTAATCGCGACCAGCGATGCCACCTTGTCCACCAGCGGCGCGTCTTTCGCTATTTCGCCAACTGGTGTCATGAACGGCAAACTGCCCTGCCCCGACTCGGCGTCCCAAGACGTCTTACCGTCTTGAACCACCACTCGGGTGCCCTGAGCCTGAACCCGCAATGACGACAGCGGCCGGGAGGCTTGCGCATTACGCGCTTTCAGCTCAAGCAGAACTCGATTGGTTCGGCGCACTGGCACATGGGCATCCAGCAGCTCTTTGGCAGAGCGCAGCATAACCATGTCTTGAAAACTGAAACGAAATTCTCCACGGGCACCGCGCAACGGGTTAAGCAAATCACGTCGAACGTAATGCCTAACCTGGGTTGGTTTTAAACCAACTAGGTCAGCGACTTCGGCTGTGCTGTACTGCCCGGCCAAGTCTGTAACCTCAGATGTATTAGCGTGTGCTATGGAAAAGGTGCCGGCCAATGGGAGAAAACCCCGGTGCTGGAATCGCGAAATTTTATCCTAGCGCGACCAACCGAACAACAAACCTCTACCGAAAAGAAAGGAAAATGGCGTTTTTCTTTTTTCGCAGAGAGTCGCTCCATCGCCATCAAAGTATCGCCATCAAAGTAATGAAAACACAGCACCAGCAATCGAAGCCTGTGGAACACACAACCTGTGGATAACCTTGAAAGACCAAAAGGTTCGCGCAGCGACCCAAAGCGCAACCTCAAGCCAAGTCTAGAAGGACGCAAACATTGTGTTGTTTGTCAGCAGCTTGAAGCCGCTTTCGAAAGCCAACCCAGCAAGCCAGAGGCAATCGACACTCGGCACCTAGGCTATCCAATCAGGTTAGCTCGCGGTCTCTCGATCGAGCTTTCGCGCCTCACGCGCTTCTCGGCGACGGCGCTTGCGTTCAGTTCGGGCCGCGCGTCGAGCTTGTCGTCTGGATTCAGCGAGCGCTTTGCGACTCAAGTTAAACGTCGCCTCCAGAGCCTCCGCGTGATCCATTGTAATGGGCTCAAACGAACCCAGCGAACATTGGGCTGATCGTACGCTCGGAAAACCCGCTGAGGTGACACCAAAAACCGAGTCGAGTTGACACAACCGAGTCCCTCTGGATTCAATCACCAGAATCATCTCCGGACGCAATCCAATGCACTCAGTCCTCAAGCGGTTGAGCCAGGCGCGATTGCCCACCGAGCTTTTAAACAACAGGTGTTTGGTGTCCAAAATTTCAGTGCTTACGCCGCTGCTCCGGCGGCGAATGCAACGACTGCTCTCAATGTCCGGCGCCACGGCTTCAGGATCATTGAGCAACTGTTCCAGCGACAACGACATTTCGGCGGGCAAGTTGTCCGGGTCAAGACCTTGATCTGAGGACTCATTGGCCGTCGATGCCTGCTCTGCTGCGACACTGTGTGCAATCGGTGTAACGCTGCTCCAGAACACGAACGCCAGCCCGAGCCAACCAATCCGACGACTACCCCCCATCAGCTTTATTAGATTCATCGACTGTTTCAAAATACCTCCTCCTGCATGCCTCTTCTGCGCTGCTTGCATCAATTCTGCCTAGGCTCCACGCCACACATGAAAGTCACGCTGGGGCGGCTAGCGATTGGGGCAGAGTCGCGAGCGCGTCAGCACAGGGAACGTCCAGCTTCAGCGTGGCCAGATCATCTGCTCGTGTAACGCCGCGATTTACTATCGCAATCGGTCGACCGGCCTTAGCCGCGGCACGACAAAATCGGAAGCTGGAAAACACCATCAACGACGAGCCTACCACCAACAGAGCGTCCGCATCGTCTACCCAGCCATAAGCTTGTTGGACCCAACTTTTAGGCACCGATTGCCCATAAAACACAACATCGGGTTTGACAATGCCCCCGCAATTCTCGCAATCCGGGACCGCGAATGATTCATCGATTCGACTCACCGGCGCATCGCCGTCGGGGGCTTGCTGACCCGCCTCAGTCTGAGCCCGGCGTTCATTCTCTAACTGCGCCTGCAAATCACTGACGAGCGCCACATTGGCCCGCATTAGCCACTGCTGTAAGTCTGCTCTGGCAACCTGTTTGGAACAGCTTTGACAACTGGCGTGGTCCAGCCGGCCATGCAAATCGAGAACCTGTCTGTGGCCAGCGCGCTGATGCAAACCATCAACATTCTGGGTAATCAGCCCGGTCAACCGGCCTTGGGCCTCAAGCCGAGTCAGAGCCCGGTGAGAAGCATTTGGTGCCGCTTGTTGGAACTGCGGCCAACCCAACATCGAACGCGCCCAGTAACGCCTCCTGGCAGACTCCCCGGCTCGGCCGGTTGCCATAAAGTCCGCGTATTGCACTGGCGGTGAGTGTTTCCAGTTACCCGCGGCGTCGCGATAATCACCAATGCCTGAATCTGTACTGCAACCTGCGCCGGTGACCACTGCGAGTCGGGGATGCGCGAGACAAAAATCGGCGAGTTGCTGCACCGCACTCATCGATCGTCTCCAAGCAATGCGGCAGCGGCCGGCAGTGGAGCCGGCACCCACAGGCTAACCCCGACAAAGGTCAGCGCAGACGCCAATAGAGCCGGGAAAACCTCATGCAACCCGGCTGAGGCTCCGCTTAGCATCCAGCTCAAAAGAGTGATGACACCCACCAGCATCGACCACAGCACAGCAACCGAATGGCCCCGCGACCAGTGCAACGAAAACATCAGCACCGGCAAAAAGCAGGCCGCGTAGAGGCTGCCTGAGAAAATGGTAATGGCGACGATATCCCCCGGGGGCCGCAACGCAGCGACCGCCGCAATCAACGCAAGCCCCACGACAGCGATTCGCGTCAGCCGAATGCCCTGCTCGGCACGAACCCGCAGTAAATCTCGAGACAATACCGACGCAGCGACCAGCAGAACGCTGTCCATTGATGACATCGCGGCCGATATAATAGCCACCAGCAAGACATCACTGGCCCAAAACGGGAACACATCTTCGCGCTGCAACAACATGGGCATAATCATGTCGGTGTCATCAACCTGCGCAAAAAACAGGTGCGCGAGCACACCAACGGGAAACAAGCCCAACTGGATCAACAACACGGTCGCCAGCGCGACCAGCATGCCCGTGCGAACCGCACGCTGGTCCTCAAGCGCAAAGAAACGCGAGACCTGCCGCGGATCAACCAATAGCTTCAGCGACCCGCTGAGAAATATTCCGATCAGCACCGCAAAAGGTAGACCAGCATTCCATTCTGTCAGCGGGGCAATTCGAACATCGCTCGCGATTTTTGGCAAAGCGTCAAAAATCGATTCGCTTGCCGTGAGCTCAATCGCTCGAGAAAACACAAAATAGCCAATAAGTAA
>JALZVT010000126.1 GCA_023300545.1 Pseudomonadales bacterium | reverse complement strand
AGGCAAGAAAAATCCGCCTCGAGAAGGAAGACATATGTCGTCAAGCTGCGGCGGAGAAGGCGAGCGCCGCTGTCGTCGTTCAATGCGCAGTGCGACAATGGCTGGTGCGTGCGTGCGTGCGTGCGTGCTCAGTTTCAAGTACCGGGGCCGGAATTGCGAGAGGCACTGCTTTCAATCAAAACACCACCGTGGTTGTCTTCCATCGTACAGCAATGTCGTCAGTCGTTGGGGGGTCCGCGGTATTGCAAGCATCGAAACCCACCGACCAACAACCAGACATAGGCTTCTACAAAAATCGTCCCTCGCCCTGGACAGAGCACCAACTCCCCCACTCCATGATCTAAATATTGCAGGGCAGATACCATTTTTTTCTGATACGTAGATCTCGTACGTAGCTCAATTTTTCCGCACGGGAGTGGTTCTAAAATCTTCATGATCTACTGCAGCAGTAGCACACGTTTCCTCGGTAGGTTCTGAGTTACGCAAAAAATCCTGCACAAAACTTCTCGCAACGACAAACGAGTAACTAAGATAACCTACCGTAGATGATGGTCCGGCGAAGGTGTAAAACTTTCTGCGACACCAAGCTCTTACTTAGGCTCCAAACAGCATCCCACTCTAATTCCAGGTGCGCTGTACGTAGTGCCATAGGGGTTTCATGTTACTGATGGACCAGGCAGAAAGCCTCAACCAGTAGCTGCACCCCTTCGCGCCCTCGCGAGGCAGCTAGACGGGTCGCGAAAAAACACGAAAAACGTGCTACGTTTCTCTTAGTAGATAGGTACCGGGGGAAGTTACAAGCAGAGAGATACCGCGCTGATCTCACGAGACAGTCTGACGAGACGCCAAACACGAGAGAGTGCTATGTTTCTCTCACTACCGTGGCTAGTTACAAGGAGAGGGGTGCCGCGCTGGTGGGTTCTATTGTACGGTATAACAGAGACAGGCAACAAGGCTACTACACTATCCTCGCAGTCTGAACGTTGCGTATTTCATGCTTCACGCACCCCAGACTGCTGTGGATGGGGGGGGGCAGTTCAGGAAAATACGCTATTCCGGAACCAACACCACGCTCTGGGTGTCGACCGTTGAGAACGCCCGCGAAAACGGAACGAGCTCAGTCGTCATCTGTTCCAATGCAATGTCGTCTTTCTGAGAAACGTCACCAGCTGAGAATTACGCAGTACGATGCTCCCAACATGCCCACTAGTGTTCTTGCATATCGCGCTTGTATCTCGTGCCTTTTGGGGCTGCGTTAATAGTACGCAGCCAGATTGATGACATGAAAATATTGCCTCGAAACACGAGCGCCGCTCCCACAACCCTTTCGCGTTGCTCCCAAGCCAGGCAAGAGCACACGTCCGCGAAAAAGCGGCGGAACAGGTTCGCGAGGAGGAACTTCGCGTCCACCAGATAAAATCAAACGCGGCGGCAACGCGCATACAGGCGGTACAGCGAGGACGACTCGCCAGGCAGCGAGCCGCCATCGCTACGCCGATGGAGAAAAACGCCTGACCTACGACCACCAGTAGCAGTGACGGCGTTACTAGCGAGAAATCGGGCACAAAGAGATAGTTGATCGCTGCGGCCATACCCCCCGCGAAGACATTATAAATGGCGAGCAAAACCAGCAAACCAAAGAGCATTGGCATTAACACGCGTACCGCTCGCTCGATGCCTTGCTGCACACCACCCACAATAATGGCGCCGGTGAGCATCAGTCCTAATAATGTCCAGAGCAGCATTGCGGAAGTATCCGCACGAGTAGCCGCAAATAGGTCGGATGCACTACCGGCAGTCATTGCTGCAAAACGACCCATGCCGGCCAGGTACAGATAGCGCAACACCCAACCCACTATTACCGCGTACACGCCGACAATCAGAAACGCGGCAAGCACATTCAGATTGCCCAGCCAGCGCCAGCACAGACTGACCTTCTCTGTCACCGCGATCGCCGCTAAGGAACCAGGCGGGCTGAGCCGGCCCCGCCGACCAATCAACAACTCTGCCATGATGATCGGCACCCCAATCAGCAGCACACATAGCAGGTACATCAGCACAAACGCGCCACCACCGTTCTCGCCGGTGAGGTATGGAAACCGCCAGATATTGCCAAGACCAACAGCAAAGCCGATGGCAGCCATGAGAAAACCAAAGCGGGATGAGAATAAGGCATTCGAAGCTGGCATCAGAATTCCTACGAGACGTACGCACCATGCAATTGTACGCGACGCTAGCGCCTGCGACGTTTAGACTCCCGCCAGTACAACCCGAAAGTCTGAGCCTCGCCGTTGGTCACCACCCCCCCATCTGAACTTCGAGAATTACTACGCCTAGCGTGGCCGATGATGCTGACTCAGTTGTTCATCATGGGCACCGGCTTTCTCGATACCGCCATGTCAGGCCACTACAGTGCTGCCGACATCGCCGGCGTCGCCATGGCCGGCAACGTTCTCTGGCCTACTTTTATGCTGATTACTGGCATTACCACTGCGCTGACGCCAATTGTCGCCCAGCTTCGCGGCGCCGGTGATACCGGTGCTGCTGGTGCACGAGTGCGGCAGGGGCTGTGGATCGCCGTGTTTGGCAGTGCAACGCTAGTCATTGTCATACTCAGTGCAGAGCCTTTGCTGCGCTTGCCTTGGTTACAGATCGACAACGCCGTTATCGAAGTCGCAATGGGCTATTTGCAGGCAGTGGCCTGGGGTGTACCCGCGGTTGTGCTTTATGTCGCGCTACGTAACGTTTGCGACGGGCTTGGCCAGACGCGCCCCACAATGTACATATCGGGCTTTGTGCTGCCGATTAACGGCTTTCTGAACTATTCATTTGTCTACGGCGAGTTTGGCTTCCCTGAGCTTGGCGGCGTTGGCTGCGGCTGGGCAACGGCCATCGTGCTGTGGATTCAGCTCGGCCTGATGATCATTGTCGTTAAGCAGAGCTTCTTCCGTCGCACCAATATTTTCGAGCGCATGGATAAACCCAATATGCGCGAGATCTGGCGCATCATCAAACTGGGTTTACCCATCGGTCTGGCCATGTTTTTGGGTATGGCCGTGTTCGCAGCAGTCGGTTTTCTGGTCGCCAGCATTGGCGTTAACGAACTGGCCGCCCACAGCATCGCGGGCAATCTCAACTGGCTGACCTACGTTATACCCATGGGCTTGGGTGCGGCTGCAAGCATTCGTGTCGGTTTCTTTACCGGGGCAGGTAAGCTCCCTGCCGCACGAGCAGCGGCAGCAACCTCGTATCGATTTGCCTTTGTGTACGCACTTATTGTCAGCGCACTACTGGTGATCTTCCGCTACCAGCTGGTCAGCATTTACACGACAGACCCCGCCGTAATAGAGCTCGCCGTTACGCTGCTCTTGTTTATCGCGCTCTATCAGATCGTCGACGATACACAGGCCGTCGCCGTAGGCGCACTGCGCGGCTACAAAGACACAACCGTGCCAATGATCTTTCAGGCTGTTGGTTACTGGGTCATTGCCCTGCCGCTAGGCACTGCACTGGCCTTCGGCTGGAATGGCATAGAACCACTCGGGGTTTACGGTTACTGGGCCGGCATGACCTTTGGCCTGTTTCTGGTGTCATGCGCTAACGGCATACGCTTGTGGCGGACCAGCAACAACGACGAGCTTGTGAAGCGCTTAGCTGCCGTTTAGCGCAACAGCGCGTCGAGCGCGTTATCGAGAGTCGGATAGCGGAATTCAAACCCGGCCTGCAGCAGCACTTCAGGCGCAACTCGCTGGGATGCCAATAGCAACTCATCAGCGAGATCACCCGCCGCCACCCGCAGCGCAAAACCAGGCAGGTGCATAACGACTGGCCGAGTAAGATGCCGCCCCAGAGATTTCATTAAGGCCTTTGCACGAACAGGCTCGGGAGCAACAACGTTGATCGGACCTCGCACCTCGGTATCGCACAGGCATCTATCAATCGCACGAACAGCGTCATCACGGTGAATCCAACTCTGCCACTGGCGACCGCTGCCGAGTATCACCCCCACAAACAGGTCAACGGCGGGCAGCAACTGCGCGAGATAGCCACTCTCCCTCGCGAGCACAAGACCAATACGTAGCGTCACCAAACGAGTGTCGCCTGCGTTTTTAGCAGACGCCTTCTCAATCTGTTCGCACAGATGGGCTGCAAACCCCGCACCAGCAGGGGCGCTTTCGACAAATGCCTCGTCGGGAGTGTCACTAACGCCGTAAAAACCAATCGCCGAGGCACTTAACCAGACCTCGGGTTTATGCGTCGTCCGTGCAAGCCAAGCGCCAATCTCTTGGGGCATGGCCGTGCGTGACTCGAGCAGATATTTTTTTCGCGCCTCACTCCATAGCCCACCCGCAACCGGCTCGCCGGCAAGATGCACCACAGCGTCAATGTGTACGTCGCTGCCGAGTTGATCGAGGGACCTGACAAGGGTTAGTGGCGTGCCCAACTCTGCAGCAACTGACGGTCTGCGGGTGAGTACCGTGACTGAGTGTCCTGCGGTAATCCAGGCGGGGACCAGGCGGCTGCCAATTAGGCCCGTCGCTCCTGTTACCAGAATTGATCGCGCGCCCCCCAGCTCCAGGGCACTTTGCACCAGCCCAAGATCAGCACTAATTGATCTGCCCGCCCAGCGCTCCAAGCGCCGCGCCGCCGCCAAATTTTTCAGCCCGAAGAACACAAAACCCGCGGCCAAGAGAACAAACAGGGGTGTCCAATAGCCATAGCTAACAGCGGTAATCGCCGTCGGCTGGCTCATCCAAACCCAAAGCAGCGACACCAGAGGAATCGCCAACACCCCTAGATTGAGTAGCAAGAATCCGCCCAGAACCTGCTCTGAAGGTTGCCGTGGGCGAATGCACTTGTCGCCAAGCCGGCCCAAAAGCACGGCACCCAGCGCAACTAACACCAACCCAAAAATCAACCAGACCCAAGCACCGGTTGGCGCAGAGCAGGCCAACAAGAGAGCCACCATTGCGTAGCAAACATAACCTACGCCGCGCAGATACAACTCTCGGCGAGCGCTTGTTCGAAATGTCAGACGCTCGAGCAACTCATGGTGTACCAACGTATTTACGATGGTCATGAGACCTTGCAGTAGCAGTAGCCACCAGAGCAGCTCAGTCATTCGGTCACTCCTTGTGATGACTCGGCTGGCAGTGCATACCCTGCGGCTGCGATCACTTCTCGAGCTTGGGTACCACGCAGAAAAGCCATAAAGGCCAACGCTGCCGGGTTTGAGGCCGCACGTCGAAGCAGCACGGCTTCCTGTCGAATGGGCGCATGCATTGTTGTGGGCACTAGCCAATAACGCAACGAAGGCTCGCCAGGCGTTGCCAATAGATAGGCCAGTGCAGTGAAGCCAAGCTCGGCATTGCCGGTCGCTAACATCGCGTGCGCCTGACCCAGGTTCTCACCGAACACCAGCTTGTTGCGAACGTGTTCGCTTAAGCCCAGCGCATCGAGTGTCATTTGCGCCGCATAGCCATAAGGCGCCAGTTTGGGGTTCGCCATAGCCAAACGAGAGAAGCGGCCATTCTGCAACACATCAAGTGGCGCGCGAGTAGTCTCTGAGTTCGCACGCGCATGCCATAACACCAGCCTGCCCTCGGCGTAAACAAAACGCTCGCTCGTTTGTCCTTCAGCCTCCAGCAGCAGCGGTCGCTCCTGATCAGCGGACAGCAGCACGTCGTAGGGCGCACCCGCGTGAACCTGGGCGTAAAGCTTGCCCGTTGACCCGACAGACATCGATAGTCTATGCCCTGACGCCGCTTCAAAATGAGACTGCAGTTGCCTTAGAGCCGGAACAAAATTACTGGCAACGGCGACCAACACTTTTTCACCGCTTGGGTTCACCTCGTGTTCAAACGCAACATCGCCACCGCAGCCACTCAGCAGCGCGACAAGAACCAACTGAAGTCGGACAAACAGAATTAGGTTAACCCACGCAATACAGTAGCGAGCACCGGCGCAAAGCGCTCGCCCATACGTATATACCCACTAGCGCTGGGGTGCAGGTCATCCGGTAAGTCAAAAGCGTCATCAGCACTAAACAGTTGCAGGCCATTGAGATAGCTAAGCTGCAAATCTCCGGCTTCACGGCGAGCAATAACCACCTGACTGATTAGTTCGCGAACGCGCACAAGCGTCAAGCAGCCCTGACGCAGTTCGTCGTGACCGCGTACGGTGACAAACTTACCGTTGTCGTTCGCAAGCGTTGGCCCCGGCGCCTCTTCAGCGCTTGGGCAAAAAATTGGCGATAGCAGAATAATCGGTGTGTCGGGTTTTCCCTCGCGAATAGTGTCCACAAACGCATGCAACGCTGAAACAAAAACCCGTTCGCGCATTGAATCCATATTAATGACATTTATACCTGCCTTTATACTGATCACATCAGCATCACTGTCACGAATGGTCCGCGCCACAAAGCCATCTAAATGGCATTGCCCACCGAATCCAAGGTTCTGCAGATTTGCACTCGCCATGCGAGCCGCGACAGCAGGCCAGGTATACGCAGGCTCGTCTGCCTCCATGCAGTGACTGATAGAGCTGCCATAATGTATCCAGCGCGGTCGAGCGTCAGGTTGCGCTGACTCTAATTTTGCCCCGTTATCGATATGCAACATTCGTAGCTCCATATACGCGTTGTGCGGTAACCACAGTTCGCAGATTTTGTTGCCCGAGGGCAAACCATCAAACCACAGGGTGTCAGCATCGCCTCTCCTCAGCTCAAACTCCCCGGGTCGCGTCGGATCGAGATGAATGGCATTACCCGCAGAGGAAGCCGCCGAAAACATGAGGCCAGAGCATTCAAGATTGAAGGCAATCGGACTTCGGTGTTGTTTGGCGTTGACCAAATTGGTAGCCAGAAAGCTGATGCCCACCCGAGCTGAATCGGTGGCGAAGCGCAGACGCACACCCGACGGCATCCGCACAATGACATCCATCAACTTTGGCACCTGCAGCCGCGTCCACGCAGGCAAGCGACGAGGACTGATGCCATCGCCTCGCGTATCAAAATCGAGCGCACCTCGAGCCTCTACCAGGTGCGGAACAACGCCTGACAAAGCAAATGTTTGATCGTTGGTACTAGTCATGCCAACGAATACTACACCTCACTACGCCAGACGGGTTGGACAAGCTTGACTCTAACCGGTGATATCTCATTATGGTTTTCACAAACTGTTGTTTTTCAAATCGGCGTAGGATAACGATATGACTACAGACTTCCTCCAGAACGCTTTGGCTAACGCCACTCTGGATACGGCTGTTATCGGCGGTTGCCTGATTGGTCTGGCCGCCACCTGGCTGTATCTGAGCATCGGTCGTATTGCTGGCATCAGTGGCATCGCCGCACGCGCTCTGCGCGACCCAGGCTGGCCATTGATGTTCATAGTTGGCCTTGGCATTGGCGGTTGGCTCGCAGCCGTTATTGGCGCCAGCCTCTCGGCTGACAATCTAGCCTCGGCAGCAACAGCAAGTTCGACAAGCATTGTTTCTCACCTAACCGATACCACTCAACGATGGATTTGGCTGGTGGCAGGCGGTCTGTTGGTTGGCTTCGGCACCCGCATGGGGTCTGGCTGCACCAGCGGTCACGGGGTCTGCGGTATTGCTCGGCTCTCACCACGATCGCTAGTCGCGACCTGCGTGTTCCTTGCTACCGGTATGGTCGTCGCCACGCTACTAAGTAGCTCAGGGCTGTTAACAAGTAGCTCAGGGCTGTTAACAACGAGCTCAGGGCTGTGACCAAGTTAGCCGCGCTGGTCGCGGGCATCATCTTTGGGGCAGGGCTGGTTATTTCTGGCATGACCAATCCTGACAAAGTGCAGGCCTTCCTAACGTTGAACAACAATTGGGACATCTCGCTGATTTTTGTCATGGGCAGTGCACTTTTTGTTGCGTCTATTGGCTACGCCATTAGCAACCGCCGGGTTGCACCTCTGTTTGCAGATGATTTTCACGCGCCGGTTAACCGGGTTATTGATCAGCCACTGTTGGCGGGCTCCGCTTTGTTTGGCGTGGGCTGGGCGCTGTCTGGGTTCTGTCCAGGGCCCGCCATTGTTGGTGCCTTCACGCTCGATGCTCGCGCTTTGTTGTTTTTACTCGCGTATCTGATGGGCGTTCTGATTTTTGAACAAGCGAGTGCGCGCAAGGGTTCGGCCCAAGCGGCAGTCGACGGCTGACTACAGAGCGGCAAAAGATCGCTCACTACATCGTTAAAACAGGGGGGAATACTGCAAACGCAGGAGCGTTGCTATGGAAAACTTTGACCCCGTTCTATTAGCGCGAATTCAGTTCGCCTTTACGATCGCGTTTCACATTATCTTCCCAGCCATATCAATTGGTCTCGCCGCTTTTTTAGCCGTGCTTGAAGGAGCTTGGCTACTCACGAAAAAGCAGGTCTATCTGAATCTGTTCAACTACTGGCTCAAGCCTTTCGCGCTGGTGTTTGGCATGGGCGTCGTTTCTGGAGTGGTGTTGAGCTATCAATTCGGCACTAACTGGTCTGTGTTTGCAGACGTAACTGGCCCAGTGCTTGGCCCGCTCATGGGTTACGAAGTGCTTACCGCCTTCTTTCTCGAGGCCGGTTTTCTGGGCGTAATGCTGTTCGGGTTAGAGCGTGTCGGGCCACGCGCGCATTTCTTCGCAACCCTGATGGTTGCTACTGGCACGCTCATCTCGGCCTTCTGGATACTCGCCGTCAACAGTTGGATGCAAACTCCCGCGGGCTACGCCATGAACGAACAGGGCCAGTTTATTCCAGCAGACTGGTGGGCCATCGTCTTCAACCCATCCTTTCCCTATCGCCTGGTGCACATGACCATGGCGGCCTGGCTGTCTACGTCATTTTTGATTGCAGCGGCAAGCGCTTGGCACTTGCTACGCGGGCAACACTCACAGGAACTGTGCACGGCGTTCTCAATGGCCATGTGGATGGCCGCCCTGATCGCACCACTACAGGTAATCGCGGGCGATCTGCACGGCCTAAACACTCTGGAGCATCAGCCGATCAAGGTCGCCGCTATGGAAGGTCATTTCGACACCCAGCGTGGCGCGCCATTTATTGTTTTTGGGTTGCCAGACGAGGACGCTGGCGTCACTCGTGCTGCGCTCAAAATTCCAAAGGTTGGCTCGCTGATTCTTACCCACGATTTGAACGGAGAAGTGAAAGGACTAAAGGAGTGGCCAAAAACAGAATGGCCCAATGTACCTGTCGTGTTCTGGAGCTTTCGAGTGATGGTTGGTCTCGGTACCTTGATGGTATTGGCTGGCGTCATAAGCCTATCGCTGCGCTACCGCAAAACGCTCTACAACTCGCGACCGTTCCTACGGTTTTGTGTCGCGATGGGCCCCAGCGGCCTCATTGCCTTGCTCGCCGGCTGGGTCGTGACTGAGGTTGGCCGTCAGCCGTATACCGTCTATGGCCTGCTGCGAACAGCAGACTCCGCATCACCCATCGCCGCGCCTGCGGTAGGCGCGTCTCTCGCAGCCTTTGTCATCACTTATTGCCTGGTGTTTGGCGCCGGAATTTACTACCTGTTTAGAACGCTGGCGGTAGTACCAAAAACCAACCCGAGCCAATACTCCTCGGAGGTCACCTCGGCAAACGTTCGTGGCCATGTATTGCCTAACCCCCTTAGGCAGGGAGGTGCTTAGTTATGGAACTGTCATTCGACCTACCCCTAATCTGGGCCGGCATCATTGCCGTTGCCGTTTTGGCCTACGCTTTGCTCGATGGCTTTGACCTAGGCATCGGGCTGCTTTTCCTAAGTCTGAACGACACCGAAAAAGACGCTGCCGTAGAAACTATCGCGCCAGTCTGGGATGGCAACGAGACCTGGCTGGTACTGGGCGGCGGAGGTCTCTACGCGACCTTTCCGCTGGCCTACGCCACTATTTTGCCGGCGTTTTATCCGTTGGTTATTGCGATGCTGCTGGCGCTGGTGTTTCGCGGTGTGTCGATGGAATACCGGCACAAAACCCAACGCCTGCGGCGCTTCTGGGATCTTGGGTTTTTCCTTGGTTCTCTCATCGCGACCCTATCCCAGGGCATCATGCTAGGTGCCTTCATTCAGGGCATAGAGATAAGCGGGCGAGCCTATGCGGGCGGCTGGTACGACTGGCTCTCGCCCTTCTCGCTATTGTGTGGTCTCGCCATTGTGCTGGGCTACCTGCTACTGGGCTCTACCTGGCTCATCATGAAAACCCGGGGGCAGATGAATGCGCGCTTGCGATCCCAACTGCCATGGCTCACTGGCGCGGTATTCATCGCTATCGTCGGCCTGTCTTCGTGGACACCCTATCTAGACGAACGACTCACCCAGCGCTGGTTCTCTTGGCCTGCAATGCTGGTGCTGGCACCAATTCCCATTCTGGTTGCTTTGACTACGGTGTTGCTGCTGAACAGCAACCGCTCACAACCCGGCAACGACTCGCGGCCGTTTTACCTGACCCAGCTTTTGTTCGTTGTTACCTTTGCCGGTTTTGGTATCAGCACCTATCCCTACATCGTGCCCCACAGCCTCACCATTTGGGAGGCTGCCGCTCCAGATTCGAGCCTCAGTTTCCTGTTGGTCGGAACAGCGGTCATGCTGCCGATTATTATCGGCTATACCGCGCACAGCTATTGGGTGTTCCGCGGCAAGGTGTCGAGTGATACAAGGTTATGAAGCGCTGGAATCGAACGCTGTGGTTTGTCGGGCTGTATCTAGGTGGCGTCATCGTGGTTGGGACATTGAGTTACGCGCTGCGGGCCATGGTTGTTTAGCCTCGACCGGCAGCGCGCCATTGCTATTGTGCCTTGTTCAAATCCCAGTCGTAGTCATAGCTGACCTTGCCCGTGAAACCCTTTAGCGTCTCGCCAAGGGTCTCGTGATGCTGGGCCAGATAGTTCACCAGACCCGCTTCGTCTTCAGCAAAGTCATCAACATACCATTCAAAGATCTGCGACAGCTGTAAGCGTCCTTTCTTGTCGAGAGTCACGCCGCGCGGATGATTGATGTAACCGCGCTCTGCCGCTACCAACTGTTCTTCAAGTTGTGCGCTATTGAACACCTTTGGCGCCAGATTTGGGCAACCAATGCTCGCGCAGTTCACTGCGTAGTGCACGCGCCTATCCTGAAAAATGGGGCGCAGTATTCGATGCTCGATGTCGTTCAGAGTTAACTCTTTGCCAGCCAGGGTAAAAACCTCATCGTCCCAGGGGCCAATCGAAAAGAACCCTTCGCTCATGCGCAGAATGCTCTTTTTCTTGGGGTACTTAAGGACAACGTCGACAGTGAGCGCGTTGTAAAGGTTCATCCAATACGCCTGCTGCTCTAAAGCGTTGTAGTCTCGCGGGTCAATGGCTGCCATAGCCGTCAGATAACCACGCAGCTGCTCACGCCCTTCGCCGGCTACCTCGGTGTAGGCAAAGCGATTGATGTTGTCCGGGCTTTCCCTGAGGTATTTGTCGAGCACGCTTTGCCACAGCGAATGATCGATGGTCGCCGTGGATTCGGCATTTAGCCGGTCCCAAAAGGCCCATTTTTCCGGCGCAGGTGCCGCGCTGGCTAGTCCCGAAAAGAGCGTCATAGCAGCAAATATTAGTATAGATAGTGGTCGTTTCACGTCGTGTCTCCAAACTCGCTTAACAGCGTCTAGAGGTTAGGACAGACCGGTGGCGAGTTAGTTGCAGGGAATGGGCGCTATTCCTTCAACTCGATACGCAATTTACCGTCGGAGATCTCGATAAGATCGACGCCATTAGCGAAGTTCTGCCAGAAACCAGGCCGGCCGCCGAGCTCGCTGACCAGGTCGATATTCTTCAACTCATTGAGGAACGCACTGGGTACTGGCACCCCCATCACGCTGACTCCACGGAAAATCACCACCGGTCGGCCGTCTCGATAATCGAGCTCAACACCTGCTGTAAAGCGCAGTGTTTTACCGCCCACAATTGGAAAGTCGGCATCAAACGGCACCAGTAATTTGGCGCTCGCCAAGTTCTCCGACAGATCAACAGCAAACCGCTTAGCCAGGTCGCTGTTGGTGGCCAACATGGAGTTCAATTCACGCTCCGACAACTCAATAACGCGACTAGCGCCCACCTCCGAATAGCGCTCAGGAATCAGGTTGCCGTCGCCATCCCGGGCCTCGGCTTCCCCACGCTTTGCATCGGGTAGCAACGCCTGGGGATCGACACCAATAACTCGCAGCTTGCTATCGAGCTTGGTTTGCTCTTTTTGGGACAGCTCAACCGGCCGAAAGTCGCTTGCATACACGTATGTCCTTACCAGCCAGTAGGTGACCCCTACCGTTAGCAAAACGGCCAGTAAAAGAAACAGCAAGACCTGCTTGCCGGAAAATCCGCTCTTGGCAGATACCGCCTCAGTGTTCACATTGAGCTCCCAAGCGTCGTTTTGCCGACGCAACAACCAGTATCGATGATGAGGGCCGGACCTTAGTAGGAATATAGGACGAAGTCGAACTGCAGTAGGGTCACACGGGTGTTCGCGCGCGAGCTTGCAGCGGACTTATTTTCAGCGACCACAAGAGCAGTAAAACCATTCCACCCAGCAGCGGCAGCGCCGTGTAAAGCACCGCTTGCCAGCCCAATTGAAACATCAGCGTTCCAGCCAGCAGGCTGGCCAGCGCTGACGCGCCAAATACACTGAAGTCATTAAACGCCTGGGCCTTGAAGCGCTCAACCGGACGGTATTGGCGCACTAGCAACGTCGTGCCGCCAATAAACAAAAAATTCCAGCCCACGCCCAGTAACACCATCGCCCACCAATAGTGCATCACGTGCTGACCGGTCAAACCAACTACCACCGTAACGCCCATGGCAACTACTCCCGCAAACATTAAGCGCCGCGGCCCAAAGATGGTAATCAGCGGAGCGGTAACGAGTGACGGTAAATACATAGCGATCACGTGAGCTCGAATAACCTGAGAGGTTGCTGTAAGGCTGTAGCCGTCTACCACGTGCATGCTGATCGGTGTCGCGGTCATTAGATAGGTCATGACACCCTGCCCAATAACGCCGCCACACACTGCAATGATAAATAGTGGCTCACGCACAATAGTAAATAACGGACGGGCCGACTCTTCGACGACACCCTGTTCAATTTTTGGCTGATTGCGAAACGCGAGCAAAATACACCCCGCCACAATGTAGAGCAGCGCCATGCCTTGAAATGCACCACTGTAAGCGACCGTCGGTGTAATACTGGCAGCATTTGCCACCAACCATGAGCCTGCAAACGCGCCGCCTATGGAACCTAGCAAGACGAAGGCAACCGCGTAGGCCGCGCCGGCCTCAGGCACGCTCTCCGTCGCTGCAAAACGAAGTTGCTGGCCAAACGCGAGGGTCATACCAATCAAGGCGGCCGCAATGCAAAACAGTTCAAAGCTGTGTTGCGTGACCGCAAAACTGGCGGCCAGTGCCCCGCCAACACCAAGCAATGCACTGGCTGCAAAGCCAAGTTTTCGGCCGATGCGCTGCATCAATAGCGCCGCCGGCACAGTTGCAAAGGCAGTACCGATAACAAACAGAGATACCGGCAATGTCGCAAGCGCTCTTGAACTCGCTAGCTCTGCACCAACAATCCCTCCCAAGGTAACAAGCACCACCGAGCCGGTGCCAAACGCCAGCTGGGCAAGAAACAACACCAATAGGTTTCGATTTATGTAGGTCATGCTGTGTGCCATTGTGGGCGCTTCTTGTTCCCATTACCTGTCGCATTTTTCATGTTCACCCAGATCGCTGCTGTTGTTACCCCCATATTCCTGATCACAGCCATCGGCTATCTATGGGCACGCCGCGGACTGCCCTTTGATAATGCGACAATTAGCGAGCTTGTCATGTACGTCGGCACGCCCGCGCTGGTGTTTCACTCGCTGACGTCGCTGCGGCCGGAGCTTGATGAACTGCGTCAGGTGGGTTTGGCTACCGTCGGTGTTATCGCGTTTTGCCTTGTATTGGGTTACGTGGGGCTACGTATAGCCAAGCTCAGCCGTCACGCTTTTTTACCCACCCTATTTCAGGCCAACGCGGGCAACATGGGTGTTCCGCTAGTCATGCTCACATTCGGCGATGCAGGCCTTGCACTAGGGGTTGTGGTGTTTTTTGTCCACGCACTGTCACAAAACTCCCTGGGCCTTGGGGTGTCGTCAGGAACGTTCAATCCAAAAACGCTGCTGCAGCAACCGATCATCTGGTCGGTGGCGCTGGCCTGCATCGTGCTGGTGACCGACACGCCCGTACCCCAGTGGTTAAGCAACACTACAAACCTGCTCGGCGGACTGCTAATTCCGGCCATGCTGTTGATGCTGGGAACCTCACTGGTGCGACTCAGCGTCAGTGATCTGCCCCAGGCTCTAGGGCTTGCTATCGTACGACTCGTTCTGGGAATGAGCGCCGCACTCTGCATGATCTGGCTGTTCAATCTGGAAGGTGTTGCCGCGGGAGTACTGTTTTTACAAGCCAGCATGCCCGTTGCGGTATTCAACTTTGTGTTTGCAGATCGGTTTAATCGCGACCCGGAACAGGTAGCGGCGGCGGTACTGGTATCAACCTTGCTGGCAATGGCCACCCTGCCACTATTAGTGGCAGGGAGTATCTATGTTGCAGAGCTGTAGCGAGGACTACTTCATCTTCTTGGCAATACTCGTATAAGCCCGGTCGATAAACCCAGTTGGATCGCCATAGGTTTTGTCATAGTCCGCACTCGGCTTAGCCGCGGCTACCTGCTCTAAGGTCTTACCATCCGAAATCATGCCGCTGATCCGCAAACTCATTGTCTTCAGCATGCTGATATAGGCGGCCAGATCATTGTAGGTGCCCACTTCACCGTGACCTGGAATCACTCGCGTGTCTTTCTCGATCAGCTGTAACACCGATTCGCAAAATGCCGCCATGCCATCGATATCACCGCCGTTGTCAGCGTCGATAAACGGGTAACCGCGGTTAAACACGTCACCAAAATGCACCGCGTTTGTGCCGCGAAAATACACGGCGGTATCGCCAGTCGTGTGCGCCGGCCCAAAGTGCAGCAAATCGATCTGCTCACCATTGAAATGGAATTGCATGGCGTCTTTGTAGGTAATCACCGGCAGCGCGTCATCGGGATAGGCTTCCTGCAGATATTTCACCACCGCCAAATTAATCACGTGGTCGTCCTGCATCATTGCCCGGGAATTTTCCTGGGCCACAATCCAGGTACCTGCTGGACCAAGCGCCAGGTTGCCTTCGGCATGATCGAAGTGCCAATGGGTGTTAATCGCAAAATCGACCTTCTTACTACCAACTCCAGCCAATGCCTTTTCAATTTTCGGCATCATCTGGGGGAACTGGTTATCCACGATCATCGTGCCGTTCGCGCCAACAGACACTCCAATATTGCCGCCAACGCCAAACAGCACATAGTAATTATCGGTTAGCTTCTCAACGCGAATCTCGGCGGTATTGAAGTCCCAACCAAAGGCTTTCAACAGACCATCAAGGTCAAGCGGCTCATGATTGTGTGCAAACGCAGCCGGTGAAAGTGCTGCCAGCGTCAGCGCAAACAGGCCCGACCAGGCTAGTCTCCCCAAAGCTCGAACGGTACTCGGTACGGTATGTGGCATAGGTTATTCCCCAATAATCGGAAGCAAATCGCCCCTAGGGGCGCTAACAAACGCTTTGAGTTTCCTACAGCGATGAGGCTAAATCCAGCGCATTACCTGACCCAGCGAAATCCAGTCCTATGCAAAGCGTTACCCCTGCTGTTTTTCACCTCTCGTTTCACGTCAACGATCTGGCAACCAGTCGGCAGTTCTATACCCAGTTGCTGGGCTGCACCGAAGGCCGTAACACGCCAACCTGGGCAGACTTCGATTTCTTCGGTCATCAGCTATCCCTGCATCTCGGCAAACCACTGATTCCTACTTACACCGGACAGGTCGATGGCGTCTCGGTCCCGATGCCACACTTCGGAGCCGTTTTAACGGTCGAGGTTTGGCAGCAAGTAGCCAGCCGATTGGAAGCCGCAAACACTGAATTTATAATCGCACCTCAACTGCGATACGAAGGTCAGCCCGGAGAACAGCGCACTATGTTTCTGCTTGATCCCAGCGGCAATGCCATCGAACTGAAAAGCATGAGCCAAGCTGATGAACTGTTTCAAGCGTGACTGACAGCAAGACCCCATTACCACTATTGCCATTGCTCGCCAGTAAATCGACTGCGAGCGTTGCTCAAACACTGTCACAGCTGCGCATTGCACTACCCAACGAACACCTGTGTCTGATCGAAGATCTCACCCCGAAACAACTCGCGACCGTCGATGTTGCGATCACGGCGAACCCACCTGCCCAGCACCTGGATGCATGGCTAGACCAACTGCCTAACCTCGTCTGGCTGCAAAGTTTGTGGGCGGGTGTCGAGCAACTGATTGCATCGGCTCGAATCCGGCAATTGCAGATCGTGCGGCTGGTTGACCCGGAACTGGCCCGGGCAATGGCAGAGGCTGCCTTGGCCTGGACACTGTACTTGCATCGGCAGATGCCGGAATACGCACAACAACAACGCGACCAACAATGGCAGCCGTTGCCCTGGCGTCGTGCCAGCAACTGCCGCGTCACTGTGTTAGGGCTGGGAGAGCTCGGCCGGGCCTGCGCCGAACGGTTACACGCCAACGGCTTTGACGTGGCAGGCTGGAGTCGTTCGTCACGCACACTGCCGGGTATTCGTTGCTATTCCGGCGCAGCAGGTCTTGCTGATGTTTTGCCAGTGACCGACATTGTGCTGGTGTTGCTGCCGCTGACGGATCAAACCCGGGCACTACTCAACACCCAGACTCTGGCCTTGCTACCTCCGGGTGCTGCACTGATCAACTTTGCTCGAGGCGCTGTTATCAACACCGAGGATCTGCTTGAGGCACTGGACCAGCGCAAGCTAAGACATGCGGTGCTCGACGTCTTCGAGACAGAGCCGCTACCCATCGAACACAGACTGTGGACGCACCCGCTAGTTACGGTTCTGCCACATATCGCAGCACCTACCGATCCAGCCTCTGCAATCCAGATTGTGGCCCGCCATATCGAAACCTATCGACGTACTGGCAAGATCCCGCCCAGCGTTGATCTCCAACGCGGATTCTAATTCCGCCACCCGCCTATTCGGTCAGACAGCAGACTGAGCTTCACGCGCATCCAGCTGGGCTCGAATTTCCGCGTGTTTCTGGCTTGTCATCGGGTAGTTGATCATCGGTAGATAAGCGACAAACAGACCGAGTGCGGTACCGACACAGTAGGTGACGAGCACGCCATTGATGGCTTCCGGCGTATTAACAACCTTCGGATCAAAGCCAAAGCTGTTCTCGAGCACCCAGAAGCAAATGCCCACGGCCAGTGCCGCGCCCAGTTTGTTGGTTGTTGTGAGCAACGAAAAGAACAGCCCGGAGCGTTGCTCGCCAACGTCCAGTTCGTCGGCATCGGTCAGGTCGGCCATCATTGACCGCAGCAATGCCGGCGCGGCCCCATAGGCAATGCCGTAAAAAATGGTGAATGCAAAAAGACCCAGCACACTGCCTGGCTGCGCGAACACAAAATACAGCAGCACCATGATGAAGGCGCCATACACCAACGCGAGTCGCATCGCTCGCGCCTTACCCACTCTATAGGCAAGCTTTAGCCACAACGGCATCGCCCCGAAAGCCGCTATAAAGTAGCAAAGCAAACCAAGACTCGCCCACTCCGGCAAATCAAAAACAAACCGCGCCATAAATATGTAGAGCGCCCCGGCAACACCGGTACCAAGACCCGACAGCAAATCGGATGCGAGCACTCGCCATAACAACCGATTAGCCACCAAGACCTGCACCGCTTCTCGCCAATGCACGGGATTTGTTGCCTTTCGCGAACTGTCCGGCACATTCCTCAGTGTCAGTAGGGCGGTTAATGGAAACAGAACGAGACAGAACAGCCCCATGCTCGCCACCTTATCCTGCAGAGAGACATTATCGCTTAGCGAATCGAGTGCCGCTGGCACAGCGAGCACTGCGGTCATGCCGCCGATGATAAATACTTCGCGCCAGCCAAATAGCCTCGACCGATCGTCGTAACTTTGGGATAGCTCTGCACCCCAACTCTGATGGGCAATGGTCATCATGGTGTAGCCGATGTACAGCATCACCATCCAAAACCCGAGATAGACAGGTGACACGCTCTCCGGGTTGGGCAGAAACACCATCCACACCGATACCAGCAAAATAGGCACCGCCAGCGCAATCCAGTGTTTGCGTCGACCCCACCGGGTATCAAACCGATCTATGGCGAGCCCCATGATCGGGTCAGTCACCACATCAAAAATACGCACCAGCGTAAACACAAAGCCCACCGCCGTTAGGCTCAGGCCAAGACTCGAATACAGTGGCGGCAGATACACCGCGATAGGCATTCCCATCGCGGCCATAGGGACACCTACGGCGCAATAGGAGGCGAGTTGCTTGGTCGTCAGAGCATCTGCGCGGGGTTCTGCTGCGCCTGTGTCCGCGGTCTTTGCTCCCACCGCAGTCGTCGATGTCGCCTGCTGCATACTGTGCTATTCGCCCCAATCACCCTTCCTTCTGCCTACAAAGTAGACAAAGCAATGGCTAAGGGCAATGACCGGTGTGCCTGAGCCGCCTCGGGCACACCCATTGTCAAACCGAAGGCCGCTGGGACGCGGCGGGCTATCAGGCTGGCGGCACTTCAATACCCAGCGATGCCATAAACTGCGCCCCCGTCTGCCGCGGATGATCACCAACAAACGCGTAGCCACCCGACGCTTCGTCAATGTAGATTTCGCCAGTGAGCTTGAGCTTCGACTCGTCATCAAAGGCGCCGGCCCAAACAACCGTCATACCCGTCTCGGGCATGCGATAGAACAGATTAGTGCCGCACTGCTTGCAGAAACAGCGCTCGGCCCAGTCGCTCGATTTGTAGGCGGCCAGATTCTCTTCGCCTGCGAGTTCAATAGAACCCACTCCCACTCCAAAGCCAGGTCCGCCAGACCATTTGCGGCACATCGAACAGTGGCAGGCGTGAAAATCGTTCTGCACGTCGTCAGCCGTGAAAGAAACGGCGCCGCACAGACATTGTCCAGTTTCACTCATTGCGTTCTTCTCCTAGTGTTTTCAGGTGACTTTTGAGTGTCAGGCGTTGCGCACTCGCTGACAAGTAGCAAGGCATCGCCGTTTGATAGCCTCCTGACAATGGACTGTCAGTAGTTCACACCAACGCGTGCAGACACTTTAGAGTGCGGGCCGAGGCACGCCGATTTGCTGATCGCCCACCGCCGAACGCAACGACTCACCGATAAACCCAGAGGTAGCCAGCTCAAGCAACACAGTCTGGTCGGTGCGATTCTCCCAGAACCAGCCATGCCGCCCGGTAAACGGGGCGGTGTAGGTGCCCTGCTCGCTATCCGCCCGGCCATTCGAAAAACTCTCAGCCGGGCCTTGATTGCCGCCCGGCAGATTGGGTGTGCTGTGTAGATTGAACACCAGCTCGTTATCTGCTCGCCAGCTGTAGATCAATACCCCACCCACATCCATTGCGTAGCTGTACTCAACAGACTCAAAGGGCGCCAGCTCAAAGCGTACTCGATCGGTTTTGTGCACCGTTGTTTCCAGCACCACGACACCAGAGCCATCTTCTGCCAACCCCAGCACGCCAAGAATTCTGCCGGTACCCATCGGATCAAGCGAGAACTCAGCGGGCAGAATCACGCCGACGACAACAAAGAGGCCTAGTAAAAACGCAAAGAACGTCGAGCGCAGAACCTGCCTGCGAGTGCGCGGTAGAGGCGACTTGTCTGGAGTTGACGATGTTGTCATGCACTTGTTCCCGTCGCCGCTAACGACAGCGCCACAAAGTGATGCAGCGCAAACGCAAACCCACTGGCCATGATGATCACGTTGGCGCTGTATGCCCAACGCGTAAATGACGCACTGCGCCGCCACCAAACCAGCAGTGCTAGAAGCGCAGCCAGAGCAATGATCTGCCCTACTTCAACACCCACATTAAACGCCAGCAAATTAGCGACCAGCCCGTCACCACCGCTATAAACCGCCTGCAGCTTGGTGGCCAGTCCCAGGCCGTGTACCAGACCAAAAACGAACACCGCCACCTGCATGTTGGGGCTACGTCCAAACAGCACGTTAAAACCGGAAATGTTCTCGAAGGCCTTGTACGCAACCGACAAACCGATCACCGCGTCGACCCCGCCAGCGCTTACCTGCCAGTCAAACAGCACACCACTCAACAGGGTAATGCTATGACCCAGCGCGAACAGGGTGACAAACAACAGCACCTGTCGCGGTCGATAAACAAAAAATACGATGCCCAACAGATACAGAACGTGATCAATACCGGTGACCATGTGCTTGGCACCCAGATAGATAAACAGAGGTATTGCCGGACCACTGATGTCCGCCAGAAAATTCGCGTTGCTGTCGCTCACGTTGTGGGCCAACACGGGCGACGCAATCACGCTAAGAAGCACACTCCAAAGCACGACGAGCGCCAGAGTGCCTACCCAAGGCACCGAGTTAGAGCATCTTCTGGCTACCAGGTTTGCCGAGCTATTCCTCATCCAGGCTGTAGCTTTGATGACAGGCGACACACACCAGGTAGAGTTTCCCGCCAACATCAAACACAGCCTGCGCGTCTTTCGCCTCAGCCGCGGCCATCGCTTCTTTACCGGTGGTGATCAGCGCGCTGCTGTATTCCATCCAGTCGCCATTGTCTTCGGCACGGCCCGGCAACATTAGGAGGTTGCCCGTTTCTGTCACCACCGCCGCCGCATTAAATACCGCCTGCCAGCCTGCATCATCAACCGGCGCCAGATCCTGCTCGCCTTCTGCAGTAATAACGGCGCCCGCTGCACCCCAAATGACATCGGTTGCCGGATCCAGTACAGAGTTCATCAAGTCGTGCAGATCAAGCACCGGCTCGTAGGGCGCAGCCTGCGGTTTTGGCGCGTCGCTGCAGCCAACAAGCCCAGTAACAAGGAGAGTGACAAGCAGGGTAACAAGAACTGAAGCGGACGAGCCGGGTCGAACGGACAGCTGAAAACAGGAAGTCATAAATGGATGCTCAGATTGTTGCAGCTTAGACGTTTGCGACTGCGCTTGCCGCACGTATTTGTTGCAGAACGGGCAGTAGATAGTTAATGAACTCCGTCGGGTTTTCCGACATCGGGAAATGCCCCACGCTCTTCATTTCGCTCCAGGTTGAGCCCGCAATGGCCTCGTGAGCCGCACGACCCAATTCCGACGTGCCACTGTGATCGTATTCGCCCGATAAAATGTGTACCGCCACCTTGTCGGTATCGATACCCACAGCGGTTTCTCGCAAATCATGGTCTGCAATGTAGTAATGCAGATCGCCAATAAACGCTTGCGGCCAACCGCTGGCGTAAACAAAGCTGGTTTCTTTGACATAGGGTAACGGCGACTCCGGCGACATGAGCCCCTCCATAGCCCTGGCCTTGTAGTCGTTACTAATCTGCGGGTGCCACAGGTCGCCCATGGCGTCCAATGAACCCGGAATCTTCAACGCACCTTCAATAGCAACGACCGCGCGAAACGTCTCGGCATGGTTGAGCGCCAGATCAAGGGCTAGTAGTCCACCCACCGAACAACCAATAAAAACCGGATTATCGAGTTCGAGAGTTTGCGCAAGTGCCAGGGGTACGCTGCGTAAAAACTCGCCCTGTAGGTCGTATTTCTCTGCCCACCATTGTCTGCCTGTAGGTGGTAGTGATTTGCCATGGTACGGCAGGTCATAAGCGATCAGCCGGAAGTTGTCGGTGATCCGCGAGTCTTCAAGTAGATGTCGCCACTGGCTGCCGTGACAGCCCGCCGTATGTTGCAGCAATACCGGAATGCCTTGCCCGGCTTCTTCAAAATACACACGGTGATCTTCACCGCCCAGTTCGAGGTGCACATAACGACCCTGCGGTGCGTCGAAGACCGGCGCATCAGGTGCGCGTGCTGCGACCGTTGTATTGTTACGCATCGGCCGGAGTAACTCGATCGCACGCATTGCAGCACCATAGTACTGCGCGTAAGTCAGTCGATCACCAGACACCCGTAAGCCAGAACCGGTACCCAATGCAGCCAATAGGTCGGTATGAAACCGGGGTGGCGGGCCAGCAAGCATGCGCGACCAAAACGCATCGTCGCCCTGTAACTGAAAAACGCCATCTGCCTGCACATCGAGTGCAGCAAACTCCTGCCCGGACTCTGAGCTGATGGCAACACCATCTACCACGCAAAGCGGCAAGCGTTGCTCGCCAACACAAAGTTCAAAGCCGCCGTTCCAGTGTCGCGCTGCAAGCTGAAACTCGCCATCACCGGCGCACAACTGCGCCCACTGGTTGGGTTCAGGAAGCGCGACCGTCATACCTCAGCTCTCTTCCATATCTGTTTTCAATTCGATGGCCACTAGAACGCCGTTGAGCCAGTCAGGAACCCAGCCTGGGACGTTCGGCCGCAAGCGTTCAAAAACGGCCTTGTTAAAATCGGGTCGGTCGGCGACAACGCTGGCCTGGCCGGCAAATATTTCACCTTTAATCAACACCGCAACCGGCAAACCTTCACCGGCAAGGTCACGCCACCAGGGACCATCAGCACCGACATAAACGACATCGCCTTCACGCAAATAGTTAACGGGTAGCGTGGCGCGATCATCGATAGTCATCAACATCACACGCTCAGCCCGCGCACCCTGTGGCTCGGCGCGAAGCTCCATCGCAACCCTGGGATTCATAATCTTTTTCTGATAAATCGCAAAGCCAACTGTACTAATAAGCACAACAATTATAATGGCCGAGAAAATTCGCATATCAGTTTGCCTCCGTGCGGCGATTGGCTAGAACCCGGTCTAGCACCTTCCAACGTTTACCCATGCTGTGTCGCCCACGAACCGCGCCGTCAGCGCCGAACTCGAGGTGTTGTGCTTTTTTGGCGGTATAGCGCGGCCACTCTGGCGCGCCCTCTACCACCGGTTTGCCGGTTTTCGCAAAGGCAACCCAGTAATCCGACATCAACTGCGCAAGACCCTGGTTTGCCTTGTTCTGCTCAGTATTTTCACTCTCGGGTGGGTTGTCGAACACGTAAGCGATTTCTGCGGCGTGAAATGCACCCAGCGGGTCACCGTAGGGCTTATAGGTGAAGTGGTAGAAATAAGTATCGCGCCGCTTCTGCGAATTAAATCGAGCCCAGGCGTGCATGCCGTGCCCAAAGGCGTCATCGCGCATCAGAGCGAGGCTTGATTGCACGGGCGTGCTCGCGGGATAGCTCGCAAGTACCGCATCAGACTGATCGCCAAAGCGCTCTCGAACCATTGCAGTAAAGGCTTTGGACGTTTTAGGTGCGGTCTCAAGCACACCCAGAGTTGTCCCTTCGTCAGCGTTGTATCCCACCATCAAGGGCACCAAATTGTAGCGATGCTCGGCAAACATGCCGTGTAATTGCTCGGGTAAAAATACGCCATCGAGCACGCCACCAAAGCGCATGCGCTGTCCCGCCGCAAGCATTGTGGGGCCATCGAGGCGGCGGAGGTCAGCAAGCGATTCTGCGCCCAAACCGGTTTGCAGCTTAATGCCCTGGGCGTGGGCTGAGGACGCATCGCCTTTCAACTCAGGCATGGCGCCAAAGCGCGCACCGCTCTGGCCAATGGCCCGATGAAACAACCCCTTGGCTCGCGGAGTAGCCAGCAGATGATGCACGCTCCAGGATCCCGCAGACTCGCCAAAGATAGTGACGTTTTCAGGGTCGCCGCCATAGGCTGCAATGTTGTCTTGCACCCACTGCAGTGCGGCGACTTGGTC
Organism: Pseudomonadales bacterium; assembly: GCA_023300545.1. GTDB lineage: Bacteria > Pseudomonadota > Gammaproteobacteria > Pseudomonadales > Azotimanducaceae > JALZVT01. The sequence continues at coordinate 11,105 of JALZVT010000126.1, read as the reverse complement.
AGATAGGCCGTAATTACCCGATACACCAAACACCGACTCGGCTGACGCCTCTGGATGCGCCATGTAACCAAACACCCCAAGACGGTAATTGATGGTAACCAGCACGACGCCCTTTGCCGCAAGGCCTGCTCCGTCGTAGACATCGGTTGCACCGCTACCGCGGGTTAAACCACCACCGTGAATCCAGACCATCACCGGCAGCGGCTTCGCTTTTACGATTGTTTTGTCTGCGGGCTGCGGTGCAATCGCGTGGCGCGGGGTCCAGACATTCAGGTACAGACAGTCTTCGCTGGCGGGCTCTGCAGGTCGGGCATAGAACGATTCTTTGGGGTAAGGCGGCTGCAGGCAGGCTGGCGAAAACTGTGTGGCCAAGCGCACGCCACTCCAGGCGCGCGCAGTCTCTGCATGACGCCAACGTCGTCCACCAATTGGCGGCTGGGCGTAGGGGATGTGTTTGAACACCGCGATCTCATTCGAACGCTCAGAGGTTGCACCCTCGAGCACACCTTGGGGCGTAGTCAGTGCAATGGGCTCAGCCGACGCAGTGCTTGCGGCCAGCACCGCCGTCGAAAAAATACCAAGCTGAATGATTGTTTTGGCTAAAGTTGGTAGTTTCATATTCACAGTGAAGTTGAGTTCTTCCCACCAATTTACAGGAAAACACCAATGACCGTAGGCAGACTCGAAGGCAAGGTAGTCGTCATTACCGGAGGCGCCAGTGGCATAGGCCGGGCTTGCGCAATGCGCTTCGCACAGGAAGGCGCTGAGATTGTCATTGCCGATCTCGTGGCCAGTCGCTGCGAAGAAGCGGTTGAAGAGATTCGTCGCACCACTAACGGCCGCGCAATGTACGTCGAAACAAACGTTTGCGAAGAAAACGACATCGAAGCACTCGCTGACAAAGCCATGGCTGAATTTGGCCACATTGATTGTCTGGTCGCCTCCGCTGGCGTATCGAACGCCGGGTACGTCAGTGGTCAGGTCATCGAAAACGACGAAGCACTAAGTAACCACCTGTTAAACACGAACGTGGAAGACTGGAGCCGCGTACTACAGATTAACCTCACCGGCGTGATGCTCTCCGACCGGGCTATCGCTCGACGCATGATTGCGGCTGGAAATGGCGGCACGATCGTCAACATCGCGTCGTCTGCTGCGCGTATCGCCTTACCCGGAGCCGCTGACTACTGCGTGTCCAAGGCGGGCGTAGAAATGCTGACTCGCGTGTTCTCCATGGAAATGTTGGAACACAAAATTCGCGTTAATGCGATTGGCCCAGGCTTCATCGAAACGCCAATGACTCAAGGTTTGCGCGACAACGCAGAAGGGAGCGAAATGATTATGGCAACCACGCCAATGGGGCGCTTAGGTACCGTCGAAGAAATGGCCAACTGCGCGCTGTATCTCGCGTGCGACGAGTCGAGCTACACCACCGGTCAGATTCTATTTCCAAACGGCGGAATATTTGTCGGCTAAGGGACTGCCGGAATCAGTGCTCGTGGGTGCCGTCCGTCGACGTAACCCATGAAGCCGGGTTCAACAATGCTATAGCCCAGCAACCCCTGAACTCGCTCACTGTATTGAGCCGCCGTCTCAGGCGGCACAGCCAACACCATGTTTTCGATCTGCCGTAACCACGGCATACAGTACTGCGGCGTAATCGCCAGGCGCAGGCCATCTGAGCGGTTCGCACCGCCGCGATGAATCAGGTTGCCCGCAAACACCAAAGCACTGCCGGCCGGCATCAACACCTGCTCTATTTCATGTGACTTCGGTTGCCGGTCGTCAGCCCAGAGATGACTACCCGGCACAATCTCGGTTGCACCGTTTGTACGGGTAAACTCATCCAACGCCCAGATTGCACTCACGCCCAATGGCTCACGCGGTTTTGGGGATGAGGTTCCGCCAGCGTTGTCATCGATATGGAACGGCTGTGGCGTTTCGCCCGGATGAACATTGATCGCAAGCGCAGCTGACAATAAATAGTTTGGCGTCAGCAGCGCATCTACAATAGCCAGCACCTCAGCGTGCTCAATCATTTCTGCGATTGCCGGCGCCTTAGCCAACAACGCGTAGACTCGCTCGCTGTGTTCGCCTTCAAAATTGTTGCGCCCCATCAACTCACCTTGCAGCCAGGGCGATAACTCAGTTTTAGCTCGCTGGACCTGCTCAGGGGTGAACGCACCTTCGATAACACAATAGCCATGCTCGGCAATCTGATCGAGACGGGCCGCTAATTGTGGATCTGCAGCGCGACGCGCTGCTAACAGGTCTGCAGAATTCTTGCCGCTACCGGCTGTGGGTTCAAATAACATTATTAGAGATTACTCCGGGTTGGCTACTCTTGGCAAAAACCCAGCGACAAGAAAGGACAGCGGGGTAGACTAAACGGCATCACAACAAGACAGAATATTCAAAAAGGGGCAACAACGTGGCACTACAGGATCTAACCGGGCAGGTGGCCTGGATCACTGGCGCAGGCACTGGCATTGGCGCGGGTGCCGCGCGCTCACTGGCAGCCGCTGGCATGCATGTTGTGCTGTCGGGCAGACGCCGCGACGTACTCGAAGCGGTTGCAGCCGACATTCAGGCTCACGCCTACCCTGTAGCAACAGTCACTATAGAAGAACTCGATGTTGCTGATCGTGACAGCGTGCAAGCCGTTGCGAAACGCATCATCGACCAACACGGCAAACTGGATGTACTGGTAGCAAGCGCCGGGATCAACGTCAAAGAGCGCAATTGGCACAACGTGTCGCTCGACGATTGGGATCGCGTTATTCGCATCGATCTTGACGGTGCGTTCTACTGTTGTAAGGCGGTTTTGCCACAGATGATTGACCAGGGTGGTGGCTTGATCATCAACATCTCCTCCTGGGCAGGTAAACACGTCAGCGTTGTTACCGGTCCGGCCTACACAGCGGCCAAACACGGCATGAACGCGATGAATGAGAGCATCAACATGGAGGCCGGCATTTACGGTGTGCGCGCTTGCGCGATCTGTCCCGGAGAAGTCGCTACCCCTATTCTCGATAACCGACCGGTTCCCGTTTCAGACGAAGACCGGGCAAAGATGGTACAGCCAGAGGACTGCGGCGATATCGTGCGCTTTCTATCGTCACTGCCAGCACACGTGTGCATCAACGAACTGACCGTCAGCCCAACATGGAACAGAGGCTACGTCGCTCAGGCCCAAGGGCTGGCCAACAACACCAAACTCGCACCCTGATTTTGCCTAGCTCATTGTTCGAAGGCGCTTTGGCTGGGTTACGTGTCGTCGACATCGGTGGCAGCGTCTCAACCCAATACTGCGCCAAGCTGTTTGCCGACCACGGCGCCGAGGTAATCAATCTCGAACCTCCAAACGGCTTCGCAACCCGTTTGCTGCCACCCGTTGTCAGCAATGAACACAGCAGCAACGCAAGCGCGCTGCACGGCTGGTTGAACGCCAACAAACGCAGCGTGGTGGCGAGCGCGCTTAACGAGGTAGATATCAAACGCGTGCTCACCAGCGCCGCTCTCTTACTCGATGACGGCAACAACCCTGGCTGGCTCGCCACCGGCGTGAACGTTCGCAGCGTTATCAGTTGGTTTGGTACAGGGGAAAGCTACGCCAATTACACCGGCAGCGACGGGGTGTGTTTTGCCATGAACGGCATGCTGCGCACCATCGGCCGCATCGAGGGCCCACCACTTATTCCCACTGGCTATCAGGCGCAAATTGTTGGCGGTAACACTGCTTTTATTGGCAGCTTGGGCGAAGTGATCGCCAGTGAGCTAGGCAATCGCACTGAGCCCGTCAATCTTGAAACCAGTATCATGGAAGCCATGATGTGCTTTACCGAGGTGGGCGTAGTCGGCAGTTACAACTCAGGGCTGCATGCCGAGCGCATGGGCGTGAACCGATTTCCGCCCACCTATCCAATGGGCGTCTACCCTTGCAAAGACGGTTGGCTTGGCGTCACCGCACTCACACCCAGTCAGTGGCACAGCTTTTGCGAATTGCTCGACATGCAGGAGTTCGCAGACCTTCCCCTGTTTCAAACCGCCGTCGGCCGACTTGAAGCCGCAGACATACTGGAGCCAATGATTCAGGAAAAGCTGTTGCTGCTTAGCGCGGAAGACGTGTTCTACCGCGGCCAGCAACAGGCCGTGCCGTTGGCAAGAGTCCCCACCATGGAAGAACTGTTCCGAGTTGATCAGTTTGTCGAACGCGGCGCGTTCACCTCCATAAATTTCCCGGCAGGCACACAGCTAACCGTGCCTGGCACGCCTTTTCGATTGTTCACAACGCCGCCCATTGCCGGCGGCCAGGTTGCGGCACTAGGCGCACACACCGGTAACTATCAAAATGACTGATCGCGCAACCACGCTAAAGGGCATTCGCATCGTCGACCTCAGCATGGGCTGGGCCGGCCCACTTGCTGCGCGCCATCTCGCAGATATGGGGGCTGACGTTATCAAGGTCGAGAGCTGCGAACGCTTCGACTGGTGGCGCAGCTGGGAAGCAACGCCCGAGTGGATCGCTGACAATGGCGCCGAAAAATCCGAACGCTACAACGGTGTTAACCGCAACAAACGCAATGTGACACTGGATCTTGAGTCAGCAGAAGGTCGTGAGTTGTTTCTGCAATTGGTGAAAAAATCCAATGCCGTGATCGAAAACTTCTCCGGCTCGGTGCTACCAAAACTCGGGCTCGACTACGACACTCTCAAACAGGCCAACAAAGATATTATTTTAGTTTCTATGCCGGCCTTTGGCACCACCGGGCCGTGGCAGAAATTCCGAGCTTATGGGTCGACCGTCGAACAGGCGTCGGGGCTTCCACACATGAACGGCTTCGCAGAAGACTTACCCACCATGCAGCACGTTGCATACGGCGACGCGGTTGGGGGTCTAAACGGGGCCAGTGCAATGTTGGTTGCGCTGCGCCACCAGGCACGCACCGGCGAGGGCCAGCGCGTTGACCTGTCCCAGGTCGAAGGCCTGTTCCCACTGGGTATCCACGGCATTCTGCACCAGTCGGCGCTCGACGAGGCTCCGCCTCGAAACGGTAATGCCCACTCAGAGTTTGCCCCACACGGGGTATACCCCTGCCTGCCCGACAGTGACAGTGACAGCGAACCAACCTGGTTGCTGGTGCAGGTGTTTGACGACAATCAGTGGTTGGCCTTGAAGCGCGTCACCGGCGAGGCCCTCGCGCACTTTGACAAAAGCTACAACAGCGGACCTGCGCGCGTGAGCGTGGCACAACAGATCGATGAGGCATTAGCCCAGTGGACCTCGACGCAAGAAGCAAACTCCGTTGCAGCAGTATTGCAGGGTGCAGGTATAGCCGCCGCTGTTGCTCGCCGCGCATTTGATGCCTTGCACGACCCTCATCTAAACGAACGCAAGTTTTGGCAGTGGCAAGAACGCGTATTTGTTGGCAATCAGCCGAACGGCTCAGCCGCCTATCAGGTGAATGGCCAGCCCATCGCCATTGTTAACCCAGCGCCAACTCTGGGAGAGCACAATACCGAGGTGCTGGGCGAGCTTCTCGGTCAAACCAATGCACAGCTTGAGGCGCTGGAAACCAAAGGCATCATTGGCACCAAGCCCAGAATGCCTGGCACTCGGAGTTAGGATCTTAAACCACGCCCTTTTCGCGCAACACCGCGATCTGTGCGTCCGAATGACCTAGTTCGCGCAATACGTCGTCGGTGTGTTCGCCAAGCGTTGGCGATTTTTTAACTCCAACCCGTTTCACACCATCTATGTTCAAAGGGTCGCGAATCATGCGATCAACACCCACGTCTTCAACGGGGGTCACGGTGATACCGTTGATTGCCACCTGCTGGTCGTCGACAAGATCGTGCAAGGTTTCCATCCGCGAGACGGGCACACCGGCTTCTTTACAAATCACCATCCAGTGCGCCGCACTCTGTTGCGACAGTCGCGTGCGAATAACATCCGTAAGGGCACCACCGTTAGCAAAACGCAGTTCCGGCGTTAAAAAACGCTCGTCGATCAATATTTCAGGCAACTCAAGCGCCAACACAAACGCGTCAAACTCCTCGACCGTACGCACCATGGTGAACTGCAGCCACACACCGTCAATGGTTTCATAAAGCGCCCGTGAAAACGGCATACGCTCCGGGTGACGATGGTTGCTGAAATTGGCACCGGAGAACACTGCCTGAGCCACACTTGATGCCGCCCAGACACCGTTGGCCAACAACGAGGTATGCACTTTTGCACCCTTGCCCGTGCGTTCTCGACGCAGCAGAGCGGTGACAATGTTGGCGTACATCGCAACGGCAGTCGGGTGATCACCCATACCCGGTAACGACTGCGATGGCTCAGCGCCAACGGCACGTACATTGTCCATTAGACCTGAACGCGCCCAGTAGGCCACCAAATCAAAGCCCTCGCGATCGCGCTCTGGCCCTTCTTCACCGTACGCCGTCAACGAGGCATAAATAACCGAATCGTTGAGCGTCTTGATGTCTTCATACATCAACCCCAGTTCGCGTCTCATCGGCTGCGGGTGGTTGGTGACATAGATATCACAGTCACTAATCAGCTGATGCAATATCGCCATGCCTTCAATCGTTTTTAGGTTTAGCGCCAGCGAACGTTTGTTGCGATTGTCGAGTGCCCATGCGTAATTGATATCGGCATCCGGCGTCGACGGCAACAGCGCAAAATTACGGTAAGCATCACCCACCCCCGGCTGTTCGATCTTTATCACCGTAGCGCCGAGGTCTGCCAATATAGTGGTGGCAACCGGCGCCGCAATCCAGGTACCCACATCCAGCACCTTTAACCCCTCAAACAAGAACTCGTCGTCCACCGCATCTCTCCGCTATTTTCAGAGCTGGCGCGCCCTGCTTTTTGCTTGATGCTATATGCTGTGGGTGACAACGCAAGCCAATGACCAAGCCAGTAAGGTGGAAGAAGTAAGTGACCACAGTTGATAAGCAGTATTGCTCGCAAGTCTGCACCGCCGCAGGCGAACCCATGCCGGGTACTGCCATACAGGTAGATGTCTGGATCATGCTCGAATATCGCCGAGCCTGGACCGCCAAGGCACTCGACAACAATCAATTGCTCGAACCCACCAAAGCCTGGCTCGCTGAGACTATTAGTCACTTTGCGAATCTTGGGATCACCGCCCGACCACAGTTTATTCGACGCCCGGAACGCACCAACACCATCCAGGTCTATGTATCTCGTGGCGGTCGTCTTGGCGGGCTGACAGTTGCGTCCGAATCCGCGCTACACCAGCTTGATCTAGTCAACACGCCGCTGCCCGAAGTCACCCAACCTCAGTATTTTGTGTGCACCAACGCCAAGCGTGACGTCTGTTGCGCAAAATTTGGTCGCCCCACCTACGCTGCTTTGCACGGCGAGATACAAGGACGCGCATGGCAAACCACTCATGTCGGAGGCCATCGTTACGCGCCTAACGTTCTAGTCCTGCCTCAGTCGGCGCTGTATGGCCGGGTTATGCCTGCAGACGTACCACGCTTTCTCGCACAAACCGAAGTCAACAAACTGGCACGGGAATTTCTGCGCGGCCAGACCCGGTATTCGAAGGTGGCACAGGTTGCTGAACACGCCATCGAAGATGCCGGTGTATTGCAAAGCGAAACGCTGCACCAAGCAACCTTCACTACGCCAACCGGTGTGCAGACCATTTCTGTGGAACCCGCCCCACAATCAATCGAACTACTGCCCAGTTGCGGCAAACCAAGCAAAGACGTTGTGCCATTAATTGTCGCATCCCACACGTCCGAGTAAGTCAGCTCGAAAGAGCTGCCCCGTAGGCTGATAGACTTATCGGACGATAAAAACTCGCCCCATTCGCTTTCGAGGACGCTTGCTCCATGGTCACGCAGCCACGCGCTCACACCACTGTCTCTGTCCACAAACTGGGCGCTTTGTTGTGCGCCTTGTTAATGCTACCGATACTGTTGCTACCAATGAGCGCAACAGCCACTGAGCCCTACGTTCCGCCTGACTTAGAACCCTGGGTTGAGTGGGTATTGCACCCTCACCAAAATCTAGCCTGTCCTCGCAACACCCTCAGTGGCGATCCCGAACGCTGCGCCTGGGTGAGCACGCTCGACGTTCAGGTCGACTCGCGCGTCAACTTCACGATGCAGGCGCAGGTTTTTGCAACCTCACGAGTGGAGCTGCCGGGCAACCACCCCAACTGGCCAACCAATGTACAGGCCAATGGTTCGCCCCTGACTGTTATCGGGGGTAACGCAGGCCCGTCGGTCATACTCGAACCCGGCAACTACACCATTACCGGACTTATTAATTGGGGCAAGCGACCAACCAGCCTGCAACTACCAGCCCACACCGGCATTGTTAATCTGCAAATTGATGGCAATGCAGTACTGCGTCCAAGCCGCAATGGCAATCGGTTGTTGCTGGGTAAAGGCGACAGCAAAACTGGCAAAACACAACGCAACAGTTTGTCAGCAGACGTGTTTCGGCAAATTGTTGACAACTATCCGCTACAGATGGTCACCACTGTGACGCTTACCGTGGCTGGACAACCACGGCTCGAAACGCTGGGCCGTGTGCTGCTAAACGACTTCGAGATGACTGCTTTTCAAAGCGCGTTGCCGGCTCGCCTGTTACCAAACGGCGATCTGCAAGTTCAGGTAGAACCCGGTGAGCACCGAGTTATCGTCCGCGCGCGTGCGCTCAACAGCCCTTCAGTCATTGCTCCGGTGGCAACAACGGACAACTGGCCAACCCAGGAGATATGGGGTTTTCAACCCCAGCGCAATCTACGTCTGACAGACCTGTCTGGCGCCGCGCCAATCGACCTCACGCAAACAGCAGCGCCGTTTCGCGGTGAAGATCTACGCGGCTTTTTGCTCGATACGACTCCAGAGGCAGCGAGCGAGTTACGCATTGCGGTGCAACAACGGGGCAACCCAACGCCACCACCCAACCGCTTCAATGTCAGTCGTGATATTTGGTTGAAATTTGATGGCACAGGCTTTGTCGTACGCGACAACCTGCAGGCGACAATCAATCACGCCAGCCGACTCAGCGCCTCTTATTCGCTGGGGCGAGTCACGGTTAACGGCCAGGACGAACTGATTAACAGCTTGAGCTCTGGTGCCGACGGCAGCGAGCCAGGTATCGAGTTACAGGCCGGCAGCTACAGCATCTCCGCCATGAGTGAGATCGATCGCGGTGAGCTAGTGCAGGCAACAGGCTGGAATCTAAACTCAGACTCACTTCGCGCCACTATCAACATGCCACCCGGCTGGCGCTTGCTGTGGACCCGTGGGGTTGATCAGGCGCCCAACGCGTGGATTTCTCGCTGGAGTCTGTGGAAGATTTTTGTACTGGTACTGCTCGGCGTACTCGCGTGGCGCTTTCTCGGCCGAGGTTTTACGATTTTATTGGTTATTACCGCGGCATTGCTCATGCATACCGCACCAAGTATCGCTGTCGCGTGGTTGCTCGCCGTGGGTTTGTTAAGCGCTATACGCCACATCTCTCACGCTGGCGCTCTCCGCTTTCTGACCGTTATCGCTTGGGGTTGGCTGGGCTTAACAACACTCATGGCAATCAATGAGTCCGTCACTCACGCTCGGCAGGCGCTCTACCCGCAGCTCGAGCACTATTCTGTGATGCAGGGAAATTATTACGAACCGAATGACTCAGCGATCTATGACATGGCTTCTCCCGAATCAGAAATGCGCTCTATGGCTGACGAGGGAATTGAAGAAGTCGTTGTTAGTAGCAGCCGAATGCGTAAAACGACTCAGCCCCCGCCCCCGCCGCAAAAATACTCCCCAGGACTGCAGGTTCAAACCGGCCCAGGCCAGCCTGAATGGCGCTGGAACCAAGCTTCGCTAATCTGGGACGGTCCGGTAAGCGCAGAACAATCCATTAAACTGACATGGCTGCCGCCCACCGCCACCCGCATCATCAACGCGCTGGTTGCGGCACTGTTGTTGGCGGTCACCGCCTTGATGATGCTCGCGCTGCTAACCAAGCAGGCCCGCGCCGCACTGCCCGCGTTTGCGGCACGGCTAGCTCCGGTTGTATTGCTCGCCTTGATCAGCCTGCCATCTACAGAAGTCAGCGCTGCAAAGCCCGCAGGTGTGAGCCCGGAGTTACTGCAACAACTGGAGTCTAGGTTGCTCGAAAAGCCGGCGTGCTTCCCCAACTGCGCCAGTTTGCAAAGTGCAGATGTCACCGCCAACAACTCAACACTTACAATCACGCTGGGCTTACAAAGCGCAGAATTGGTTGCAGTCGCTCTCCCCATCAGCAACGCCTGGGTACCCGACAGTGTCACCTTGAACGGTAAGCCAGCCACTTTGGCAACTCCGAAACCAGGCACGTTGCAAATCGTTCTACCGAAAGGCAATCACAGCGTCCTTATGACGGGGTCTATCGCAAAGCTTGAACGTTTTGAACTGAACCTGCCGCTCACACCCGCTGCGCTGCAAACCAGCACTTCCAGCGACTGGCAAATTTCGGGCTTGGTAAACGGCAAAATTGCCCGAGGCAGTCTTGGGTTCGATCGCAAGATCGCCACAACCAGCAAAGACGAAACCCTAAAGCCTATGCCTGCTAAGCCCTTTGTCACCATCAATCGAACCCTCTCGTTCGATCAAGAATGGCGAATGGTCACCGAGGTGTCGCGCGTAGCACCCAACCAGGGTGGGTTTTCTATTGAGGTGCCTTTGCTTGCAAACGAGGCCGTACTGAACGAGGCCATCGCTATTATTGGCGGCTCAGAGCAAACCTCAGGCAAGGCAGCACTGGTGTTTGGACGCCGTGACCAACGTATCGAATGGACATCGCGCCTAGAGCCACAGACACAACTCACACTGACCGCACCTCCAAGCTTAGACCGCACTGAAACCTGGACTCTGCAACCGAGCAACTTTTGGCACGTAGACTACAGCGGTCTCAACCCGGTTGGCGACAGCGCCGAACGCTCGGGCCCTACCTTTATGCCCGAAGCGGGTGAACGCCTAAACCTTGTGTTGATTAGAACCACTCCCGTACCGGGAGCCACGGTCACCATAAGCGCGGTCGAACACACCACCACCATTGGCGCGCGACAGCAGCG
>JALZVT010000125.1 GCA_023300545.1 Pseudomonadales bacterium | reverse complement strand
ATCGACATTCAGTTTCGCACGGTTACCGGCCGTGATGAATCGGTGTCTACTGTGCAGCTGGATTTTTCAGTGCCCGAACGCATGGGCTTGAGCTACATAGGTTCTGATGGCGAATCGCATACGCCTTACTGTATTCATCGGGCGCCGTTTAGCACTCACGAACGTTTTGTCGCGTTTTTGATTGAACATTTTGCGGGCGCTTTTCCAACCTGGCTTGCGCCGTTGCAGGTGCAGTTGCTGACTGTATCGGATCAGTACGATGAGTACGCCAACAGCATTGTTGAGCGTTTGCGCAGTTCAATGATTCGGGCTGAACTTGCTCCGTCCAACGACACCGTGCCAAAGAAGATTCGCGAAGGCACAACTAAGAAAATTCCCAACCTACTGATTGTGGGGGAGCGGGAAGCTGAGGAAGGTACTGTGACCTTGCGTCGTTATGGGCACAAAGAGCAGCACACGATGAGTCTGGATGAGTTTGAAGCGGCGTTGCTAGTGACTGTGCGAGAGCGGCGGCTGGCGTTTGCGTTGCCTGGCGCTGAGTAAAGAGCCGTTGTGCCTTTTTGCCGATAAGCGCTCAACAGGTCATCGTTCTGCTTGGCAGAACGAGACTTGCTTCGTGCTTCTTGGGAGTTGCTGGCTAGCTGCCTTCAGCTGAGCGCATTTCCAGCTTTGCGAGAGTTTGCCTTGCGCGGATCAGGTCGAGCAGGATGTTGCCGCTTTCTCTGAGCATGGCGTCTTTTTCTGCCGGCTCTTCTTCATCGCTATCGACTTCTTCTAGATCGTCGAGTGACTTCAGCACTTCTTCGCCCTTGGCCAGGCGCAACGTGTTTTCGAGGTTCAGGCGCCAATCGTCATCGTTGCTCTTTTCTTGGTTACGCTCTGTTTCGCTGAGTGAAATATGTGTGCGCTTACGATTGTCTTCACTTTTCTTTGACAGGCTGCGCAGGTAGTCGAAGTCGGGGTCAGTTGCCGTGCGCAGCTGATGCGCTTCTTGCAGTTCATTGATCATCGGATCGAGTGTTGCGTCGAAGCGGTCGAAGACTGCCGCAGGAATAACGTCCCAGGGTAGGGCGTCGTCGAGTGAGCTTTCGCCAATGCGTTCGACGTCATACAGCTCGGGGAACTCAATGTCAGGAATAACGCCTTGATGTTGGGTGCTTTGGCCTGAGATGCGATAAAACTTCGCTTGGGTGATTTTAAGCTGGCCGCGATTCAGCGGAATAAGTGTTTGCACAGTGCCCTTGCCGAACGTCTGGCTGCCTAGAACGAGACCGCGATCGTAGTCTTGAATGGCGCCTGCAAAAATTTCTGAGGCGGAGGCTGAAAGGCGGTTCACCAATACGGCCATTGGACCGTCCCAGGCGATGCTATCGTCTCTATCGGTATAGATGTTCGCGCGCCGTCGAGCGGTTTTAACCTGGACGGTTGGGCCCGATTTGATGAACAGGCCAGTTAGGGAATCAGCTTCTTGTAATGAGCCACCGCCGTTGTTGCGCAGATCGATCACCAGACCTTCGATGCCTTCGGCTTCGAGTTCTTTAATAAGTCGTCGAACATCGCGGGTGGTGCTCTTGTAGTTCGGGTCGCGGCGCTGCTGGGCACGCATGTCGACGTAGAATGTCGGTACTTCGATGATGCCAATTTTACGCTCGACACCCGCATCGGTGATGGTCAGTACGCGTTTCTGGGCGGACTGTTCTTCTAATTGCACGGCTTCGCGCACCATGCGAATTTCTTTGACCGATGTGTAATCGCCTTCGCTAAGCTGGACTTCAAGTCGAACGACAGAGCCTTTTGGTCCACGAATCAGTTCGACAACGTCGTCGAGCCGCCAACCGACGACATCGATTAACTCGCCGCGCTCACCTTGAGCGACACTGACTATACGGTCAGCTGGTTTGATCTGGCCGCTCTTGTCGGCAGGGCCCGCGGTGACCAGGCTGATCACTTCGGTGTAATCGTCTTCTGTGCGCAACACGGCACCAATGCCTTCCAGCGACAGCGACATGTTGATGTTGAAGGTTTCTGACGAGCGCGGAGACAGATAGCTGGTATGCGGATCATAGGTCGATGCAAAGGCATTCATATAAGCCTGGAATGCATCTTCGCTGCGAATCAAACGGGTTTGCTTTAGACGATTTTTGTAGCGTTTGGTTAGCACGGTGCGAATTTCGTCGAGCTCTTTGCCGTTGAGTTTCATACCAAGGATGTTGGCTTTCAGGCGTCGCCGCCAAAGGTCGTCGAGATCTTTTACGGAGGCAGGCCAAGCGGCGTTTTCCCGATCAATTTCGAGTCGCTCGTCGACATCAAACTTGATGTCGTCAATACCGTCATTGAGATCGGCCAGAACATATTTCAGGCGTTCAATAACTCGATTCTGATAGCGGTTGAAGAGCTCATACGCCGGTGCGAGCTGTCCCCGCTTCAGGGCGTCGTCGAGTTTGTAGCGGTGTTGCTCGAACTCGGTGACATCGCTGGCGAGCAGATAGGATTTGCCGCGATCAAGGGATTCGAGGTATTTGTCAAAGGTGGCTGACGAGGCGTCGTCGTCCAGGCCTTTGGGCAGGTAGTGGCTGGTGCGCAGTTGTTCAACCACGGTCAAGCTGGTGCGTGGGTGCACATCGAGCGGGTCGAGGTGGAATAGCGGGCTTTTTTTACCGCTGGTATCGCTCTCCTGCGTCAGCTCTGCCTGTTCGGCCACAGCCAGTTTTGTACTGGGTGCCGGGTCGGCTTGCGTGGCCTGGGTGGACAGGATGAATCCTAGTCCGATGGTGCCCGCAATGAGGCTCAAGGTAAGTACTAGCTGCCGGTCAATCGTCATTCATAGCCACGCTGTTAATTAGTCGATATTCTTCAGGCCGGTTCACAGGGCACTTGTTGGTGCCGCGAGCACTGGCTTACACCTGAGCCTAACTTAGTGTTAAACAAAGTTATGGGCTCTGGTTTATAAGACGGCATTTTGCCGATCTGGTTCCCTGATTGAATGTAACGGCCGTGTCCTGACTGGGCAAGGCAGACTCACAAGTTAATGACCTTTTTACGCGGAGACTGTGATGCGTATAGCTACCCCTAATAACGGCCCTGATTCTCATTTTGAGCATACAGGTACACGCCGCCCCGCCGCAGCGCCCCGCTTTTCACTACCTTTTGCGAAAAGTGTGGCTGCTGGCGTTTTTCTACTAGGCCTTGCCGCCTGCCAACCTGGAGATTCTTCATCCATGACTGACGCTTCTACTGATGAATCCGCAACGGACGCGCAGAGCCCCGCAGCTGGCTCGGATACCACCGGTTTGCTGGCTACTGACAATGCAAAAGCGAGTTACACCATGGGTTATGGCGTAACAAGGCAGGTAAGCGGTCCATTTGGTGATGTAATCGACCAGGCAGCGTTTATTGCCGGGGTTCGTGCCCAACTCGACGGTGAGACCAGCATGGTCTCCGAAGAAGACGCTAAGCGCGCTCTGACGGCTATGCAAGATGCGCAGCAGGCAAAACAAGCCCTGCTGGCCAGCTCCTCCGCTAAAGACGGCGCCAAGTTTCTCGCTGACAACGCCGGTAAGGAAGGCGTTGTGACCACAGCCAGTGGTCTGCAGTATCTGGTTCTGACGCAGGGTGAGGGTGCCAAGCCGACGGCCGACCAGACCGTTAAGACGCATTACGAGGGCACTTTGATCAATGGCGAAATCTTTGACAGCTCTGTTGCGCGTGGTGAGCCGGCAACGTTCCCCCTCAATCGTGTGATCGCGGGGTGGACAGAGGCGTTGCAGCTTATGAACGTCGGTAGCAAATATCGCCTGTTCATTCCGCCGGAACTTGCCTACGGCAATCAGGCGACGGGCTCAATTCCGGCCCAGAGCACGTTGATATTCGAAGTAGAGTTGCTTGAGATTGTTACTGCGGATAACTCTTAAGCGCATGGCCTGTGTGGTAAGGGGATATTGTGGCTAAAATCCGCCCCCTTACCCGCCGTGTTCTGCTTGCAGCCTGCGCGTTTGCGTTGGGCTGCTATTACATGCTCGAACGACTGCCGGTTGATCGACAGGAGTTCCTAGGCTACGCGCTGACATCTTTGTTGTTGGTGGGTGGGCTGGTGCTCGCAGCCTTTGTGCTGGTGGCGTGCATCAAGCTGCTGGGTAAGCTGTTTAAATCCTGACTGGCTTATTCGCCAGTTGAGCCTTGGGGGATGCTGAGGCTCTGTAGTTGGCGCCCACTGCGCGGAATGTAGTAGTTGTCGTAGTTGAGCGAGAAGGCGACTGAGTGCGCGCGGCCTAAAATGCTCTTGCGATCTACTAACCCCACTTCCCGGTAGTCGCCGCTGTTGTCGCGATTGTCACCCAGCACCAGATATTTACCCGCGGGCACGTTTACTGCGCGAAAGGATCGGTTGCGTGGGCGGACGCGCAGAAGTTCGCGCATCATGATTCGTGAATGCCCCATCGAAGTTTCAATGAAAATTCCGAACTCGTCAGCGTCTGGCAATTGCAGTGCGTCAATTTCAGTTTGGCTGAGCGGCTGATAACTGGCTTCAAGGCCGTTAAGCCACAAGCTATTGTCGCGCAGTTCTACTCGGTCGCCGGGTACGCCAACCACACGCTTGATCAAGAGCTTTCCACCCTTGGGTGATTCAAACGTTATGATGTCACCGCGATCTGGGTCACTATGTTGCAGCAGGCGAATGAAAGTGAAAGGGACGCGTAAGTCGAAGGCGATCTTGTTAACCACAACCCGGTCGCCAATCAGCAGAGTGGGTCGCATGCTGCCAGACGGTACATGGTTCCAGTCGCCGATGATCGAGCGAAACACGACCATCAGTACGACAAAGATAAAGAAGCCGCGCCATTCTCGCAAAAATCCGCCCAGCCCCGCGCTAGCGGGTTCCTGCTCGGGCTCCTGCTCGCTATCGGGTCGGACGTCTGGGTTCGGTTCTTGCATTGATTTTTTATACGGTTTCTTGAGTGTACTAGGGGCGCGGAACTGACCCGTGATTACGCGCCGTTTTTACGCGCGAATTCGGCTTGCTGTTCAGGTGTTGCGGCGGGCTGGTGCTTGTCTTTCCATTCGCTATACGGCATTCCGTAAATACGTTCTCGAGCCGTGTCGAGGTCCATGTCAGTGCCCATATCTTCGGCAGCTTGTCGGTACCACTTCGATAGGCAATTGCGGCAAAAGCTTGCAAGGTTCATGAGGTCGATGTTTTGTACGTCTTTATTGTCGTCAAGATGCGCAAGCAGGCGTCGCAAAACAGCCGCATCAAGTGCGTCGTTTGCGGGGGTATTCGGGGTGTCCGGGGTATCAGTGGTTTTGTCAGTCATGAGGTGTCCTTTTCGGATGCAGTCGCTGTGTTGTTCAGGTGCTTAGGTCGCGCAGGAAAACCAGCTCACTGTCGCTTGAGGCTTCAGCGTTAAAGCGATAACCCTCAACATCGAAGTCGTGTAGTTGCTCGACACGGGTTACGCGGTTGGTAATGACGTAGCGGGTCATATAGCCCCGGGCCTTCTTGGCGAAGAAGCTCAGTACCTTGTATTTGCCTTTATTCATGTCTTTGAACGTAACATTGATCACGCGGCCATCGAGGTCGCCCGGTCGCACCGCGCCAAAATACTCATTGGAGGCGAGGTTCAACAGCACGTTGTCGGAAGCTTTGCGCACCTTGGCGGGTTGGGCGGCAAAACTTTGGTTGAGTGAGTGGGTTACCTGCTCGCCCCAATAGCTGTATAGGTCTTTACCACGGGCGTTCTTCAGTTTTGTGCCCATCTCAAGGCGATAGGCTTGCATCAGGTCGAGCGGCCGCAGTACGCCGTAGAGTCCCGACAGAATGCGCAGCTGGTTTTGGGCCCAGGTTAGATCGGCGGTGCTCAGTGTATCGGCGTCTAGACCCAGATAAACGTCGCCCTTGAATGCGAGCAGAGCCGGCCGTGCGTTCTCCTCGGTGAAGGGTAGGGAGAAGTCCTGATAGCGCTGGACGTTGAGCTCGGCGAGCGGCGCCGATATGCCCATTAGATTGGTCAGGCGGCGGGGCGTGTAATCGCGCAGCGTGTCGATAAGGGTTTGCGCCTCGTCCAGAAAGTCGGGCTGACTGGCTGTTCGTACCCGGTTTTTGGCTACGGGAGTCTCGAAGTCGAGGCGCTTGGCGGGTGAAATAACAACTAACATTGGGCAACTGACTATTTGGGCGTCGCAAACGCCTGAACTCTGGCGCGGCCGGTGGCCAAATTTTACCAGCCTTCGCCGCAGGTTGCGCGACCGCTGCGGCTCGCCTGCGTATACTGGTCGTCTAACGCCAGAGAAGTACGCCCATCAACAGCTCGATCCCCCCTAATTCTCCAACCGAGTCGCCTGCGTCGAGCGTGGGTCGTTCAGTGCAGATCATTGCGCGATCACACCCGGGCAGAGTGCGTCCTAACAACGAAGACTCCATTGGGTTTGTGGCGCATGAAGGTATCGCGGTGCTTGCGGACGGTATGGGTGGGCTGAATGCTGGCGAGGTCGCCAGTCGGCACGCCGTTGACCTGATGCTGCAAGGGTTGACGGCCGGACTGTCGATGCAGCAGGCCGTGGTCGATGCCAACCGCACGATCTACGACCTATCCCGGAGTGACCCTGAGTTGCACAATATGGGCACAACGCTTGTCGCTTTGCGTTGTGTAGAGGACACCCTGTGGTTGGCCAATGTTGGCGATTCGCGAATTTACCGCTATCGAGCATCGCAGCTGCGCCAGATGACCAAAGATCACAGTGTCGTGCAGCAATTGGTCGATGGCGGAGTCATGAGCCCGGCGGAGGCGCAGGTGGCGCCCAACCGCAACATTATTACGCGTGCGCTGGGTATTGAAGGGGAGGTTGAGGTAGACGTGCTGCACGATTCAATCAGCGACGATGACCTTTACATGCTGTGCAGTGATGGTGTTACCGATATGCTCGCGCCGGAGGCCCTTGAGGCGTTGTTCCAGGCCCACAGCCTAGAGCAGGCGCCGTTACTGGTTGATGCCATCGTGCAGGCTGCCAATGATGCGGGTGGGTCCGATAATATCTCGTTAGTGTTGGTGCATATTGTCCCAGCGTGAGATCGCGCAGAAAATCGAGTTGAGAATCACAAGACGGTCGCTCAGAGGTGATGTAGAGGCGATGCTAAAAGGGGCGCTGACATAGATATACGACAAGAAATTGAAGAGCGCTTGGCCCGTGAATTTTCACTGCAGCACCTTGAGGTGGTCAATGAGAGTCATCAGCACAATGTGCCAGCCAATTCCCAGACACATTTTAAACTGGTGCTAGTCAGCACAGAGTTTGCCGGGGTAACGCGCATCAAACGCCATCGTCAAATCAATGCTCTGGTGCCGGATTTATTAGCAGGGGAAGTACATGCTCTTGCGTTGCATCCCTATACGCCACAGGAGTGGCAGAAACGCTTTGGGGCTGCGCCCATGTCACCGCCCTGTCTTGGCGGTGAAGGTGGTGGTGAGTCCGGCCGCGATAACCCGCAGTAACCGTCTTTATGCAATTGCCTCCGGAACACACTGACAGCACAGACCAGGTGCTGGCGCTTTACCACTTTGTAGACCCGCACATGCTTGAGTCACGCTTGCTTGAGTTGCAGTCTGAACTGCAACTTCGTTGCGTAGATGCGGGTGTATTGGGAACCCTGTTGCTGGCGCCCGAGGGCATCAACGGCACCGTAACAGCGCCAGCGGTTGCGTTGCAGCAGCTGGCCGATTGGTTGGTGGCGCAAGTTGAATTTTCCGAGCTGCAATACAAGTTTTCACCAGCGCGAGTGGGTACCGAAGCCTTCTCTAGAATGAAGGTGAAGATAAAACCAGAAATTGTTAGTTTTGGTCCGGTGGTGTCGCCTGCACGAGCTACCGGCGAGCACGTGTCAGCTAGTCGCTGGAACCAACTATTAGCGGATCCTGATGTTGTCGTCATCGACACTCGCAACGCCTACGAAGTTGAGGTGGGTACCTTTCCCGGCGCGCTCGATCCCGGCACCAGCAACTTTCGCGAGTTTCCTGATTATGTGACCCAGCAGCTCGATCCTGCCATTCAGCCAAAGATCGCCATGTTTTGTACCGGCGGCATTCGCTGTGAAAAAGCGTCCGCGTATCTGCTCGATCAAGGCTTTGAGTCGGTCTACCAGCTCGATGGTGGCATTCTCAAGTATCTGGAGACGGTCGACAACGAGCCCAATCTCTGGGAGGGCGAGTGTTTTGTGTTTGACCAGCGGGTGGCGCTCGATGCCCAGTTGCAGCCAGGTGATTATCTGCAATGCCATGCTTGCCGGCGACCCATTCCCAAGAGTGACGCTGAGCACCCGGATTATGTGGTCGGCGTCAGCTGCCCAAAGTGCATTGATGAGCGCGACAACAGCCGGCGTGCTCGTTTTGCTGAGCGGCAGCGGCAGATCGAGCTGGCAAAGCTCCGCGGTGAACGACACATCGGCCCTCTATCCCAGGGTAAGGGAGCTCAGGGTAAAGAGCCGAACTAGGGCGCGGCGCTTGCTAGCGCCGGATAGTCGTCGCCGAGAATGGCAACCAGAGCTTGCCAGCCAGTAGTTAATAAAATGGGTTGGGCGAGTGTTGTCGGGTGAATGCCGTCGCTCTGAATCATGTTGTCTTCCAGTGCAACCCCCTCGAGGAAAAAGGGCACTAGGTGTGCGCCGGTGGCGGTTGCTACCTTGGTGAATGCGTCAGCAAAGTCACGGGTGTAGCGCGGGCCGTAGTTGGGGGGGATCTGCATGCCTAGTAGGACAACCCGGGCGCCGCTGTTTTGGGCCATGGTGACCATTGCCTTCAGGTTGTCGGTCATTTTGCTGACTGGGTAGCCCCGTAAGGCGTCGTTGCCTCCCAGTTCAAGGTACACCAGTTCAGGTGAGTGCCGGGTCAGTGCGGCTTGCAGGCGTGCCCGCCCACCCTGGGTGGTTTCACCGCTCACGCTGGCGTTAATGGCGCGGGCTGTCGGGTAAGAGCTGGTCAGGCGAGTCTGCAGTAGTGCTACCCAGCCGTCTTCACGTTCGATGCCGTAGGCGGCGCTTATTGAATCGCCAAAAATCAGTACGGTAAGGGCGTCTTGCTCAATAGCATTGCTGTTAGTGGTGGCTTGTTGGACGTTTTGTTGGGTTTGTTGTTCGGGATTGGCGGCTGATTTTGCTGATGCTGTGTTTGGTGTGGGATCAGCGCCGCAGGCAACAAGGCCCAGCCCGCTCAGCAGGCTGACGCAAATAAGCCATGCAAGATGGCGACGCCTCATGCTGGGAGCGGGAGGGAATTGTCTTGGTTGCTCATAGACTGCACTGTAGGGGGGTGCTTCACGGTAGAATGACAGCCGGCGTCCACAATGAGGCGGCGCCGTATTAGTCGCTATCTTCGAGCGTTTTGCGCCCGTTGCCTTCGGATCAGAATTTTTCAAAAAAGCAGCACCCATGTCGTTATCTCAATCGGTTTCAAGTGTACCCCGCATTCCCATAATGGTGAGTGCCAGCAACGTCGCAAAAAAGGTGCAGACGGCGGCAGGATCGCTGACGATTCTGCAGAACGTCAATATTGCGATTGCGGCAGGTGAGAGTTTGGCGGTAGTCGGTGCTTCAGGCTCTGGCAAGACAACCTTGCTGGGCATCCTTGCTGGGCTCGATCTGCCTAGTTCGGGTGATGTGGCACTGGCCGGTGAATCGCTGACGCATCTCGATGAGGAGGCCCGGGCACTGTTGCGCGGTCGGCTGGTCGGGTTTGTGTTTCAAAATTTTCAGTTGCTTGGCAGCCTCACGGCCGCCGAAAACGTCATGCTGCCGATAGAGTTGCGGGGTGATGGCGATGCTTTGCACCGTGCAGAAGAGTTGCTTGCACGAGTGGGGTTGTCTGAGCGCGGCCATCACTACCCCCGACAATTATCGGGTGGGGAGCAGCAACGAGTGGCGATTGCGCGTGCTTTCGCCTGTCGGCCGCAGGTTTTGTTTGCAGACGAGCCTACTGGCAATCTCGACACCGCAACGGGTGAGCGCATCACCGAATTGCTGTTCGAGTTGAATGCCGACTATGGCACGACTTTGGTGTTGGTTACCCACGACTCACGTTTGGCCAAGCGCTGCACTCGTAGCATTACGATTGATACCGGCCAAATAGTGGCTGAGACACTGCATGCCTCGATGTCCGATGATGATTCTGCAGGATCGGACCGTCCTGCTGGCAGCGAACTTTGATGGCAACCGCAGATGCAGTGGCCAAGGTGCCACGCCGAATGCCGCTGGCGCTGCGGTTAGCCTGGCGCGACTGGCGCTCTGGCGAGCTGCGCTTATTGCTCGGGGCGATTGTTGTCGCGGTTGCCTCTGTTACTGCAATTTCGTTGTTTGTCGATCGTCTGCAAAGCGCGTTGATTGAACAGTCGGCGACCTTTCTAGCGGCAGACAGAGTGCTCAGTGGTTCGACGCCTGCGCCCGTCGAACTGCGCGATAGGGCGACAAACCTTGGCTTACAGCAGGCGGAAACCGTGACCTTTGCGACCATGCTGTACACCGGCGAAGACAAGAACTTGCTGGCGTCGGTGAAGGCCGTTAGCGAAGCGTATCCGTTACGAGGTGTGTTGCGCGTGAGTGCCGAACCCTTTGGCCCCGATACGGTTTCATCTGACCTGCCACTCCCCGGTGAAGTTTGGCTGGATCCGCGGTTGTTCCCGGCGCTTGCTCTCGAGCTTGGCGACACCGTAGAGATTGGTTTCAAGCAACTGCGAGTCAGCGGCATTCTTACGCGGGAACCCGACCGGGGGGGCAGTTTCACCGACCTCGCGCCGCGAGCGCTCATGCGTATTAATGATCTGGCAGCAACCAAAATCATTCAACCCGGCAGTCGGGTTAGTTTTCGCTATTTATTGCGTGGTGATGAAGGTGACCTCGAGTCTGCCTATGAAGCACTTGCCGAAGGCGAACGCTCGCGATACCGCTGGTTGGGTGCCAGAGACAGTAGCGCGGCCATTGGTAATGCCCTAGAGCGCGCTGAGAGCTTTCTGTTACTGGGTGGCTTGCTTGCTGTATTGCTGGCAGGGGTGGCGGTGGCACTCGCAGCACACCGATACGCACGCCGACATTTTGATCATGTTGGTGTGCTAAAAACTCTCGGAGCTACGCCGCGCGTGATTTTGCAAAACTTTCTGGGCGTGCTGATGTTGGTGGGCGCCCTTGGCGTGCTGTTTGGGTTGCTAGTGGGTAATCTGTTGCAACAGCTCGTGCTGTTGTACGTGAACGATCTCATCCCCGGCGAGCTGCCATCTGCCGGGTTGCGGCCGTATCTGCTGGGCGCAGTGACTGGGTTTATCTGTCTATTCAGCTTTGCGTTGCCGCCCTTGCTGGCGTTGCGTCATATCTCACCCATGCGAGTGATTCGGCGTGATCTCGTCGAGGGTGATCTCGCGGGTATGCTCACCTATGGCTCGGCGCTTGTTGGCACCATTGTGTTGCTCCTGTGGTACAGCGGCAGTGTCGTGTTGACGCTTTATACCCTGGGTGCGGTTTCGGCCGTGGTGATCTTGTTTGCGGCGGCGGCATGGCTTGCGCTGTCTGGCACTGGCGCCTTGGGTATGCAGGCCGGCTCTTTCTGGCGCCTCGCGTTGGCCGGTATCAAGCGGCGCTCCCGGGCGAGCATTGCGCAAATGTTGATTTTTGGCTTGGCGATTATGTTGTTGTTGATCCTAGTCTTGGTGCGCACCTCTTTGTTGTCTGAGTGGCGGGAGCAATTGCCTGACGATGTACCTAATCATTTTGTGATGAACGTAACGCCTGATGAGGTTGAGTCAGTGCGGGTGAAGCTTGAACGGATTAGCGACCGGGTGGGTGAGCTGTTTCCGATGATTCGAGGCCGAATTGTTGGCGTGAACGGCATGACCACCGATGAATGGAGTGCGCAGCTCGGCAATCTATTTGATAACGACATCGACAACGAGCGTAATCTGACGTACTCGGATCAGATGCCTGGTGAAAACGTAGTCACGCAGGGCGAGTGGTGGGCACAAGGCACAGCGGAGAAACTCATTTCGCTGGAAGACGATTATGCCATTCGCCATGGTCTGAGCATTGGCGATCAGCTTGAAATAGATATTGCCGGGGCCGTTGTGAGCGGTCGCGTCAGCAATTTCCGGCGGGTTGACTGGGATAGCATGCGGCCGAATTTCTTTGTGATCTTCTCGCCAGCAATGCTCGAAGGCATGCCGACCACGTTTATGACGAGCTTTCACTTACCGCGGGAAGAACAGCGTGAGCTGAATGGCTTTATGCGCCAGTTTCCGACCGTTAGTGTGATTCCGATGGAAGACATCATCGAGCAGGTGCAGGATATCGTCGATCGCGTCACCCAGGCGATCGAGTTGGTTTTGGCTCTGGTGCTGGTTTCGGGATGTCTGGTGTTGCTCGCGAGTATTCAGTCTAGCCGGGACGAGCGATTGGCTGAACATGGTTTGTTGCGAGCACTTGGTGCAACTCGTTCTTTGATCGCCGGATCGCTAAGCGTTGAATTTTTGACACTGGGGGCGTTATCCGGTTTGCTCGCGGTCGCCGGTGCAGAGCTTGCGGTTGCACTGTTGCAGGTACAGGTGTTCGAACTTACCCCTAGACTGCACGGTTGGTATTGGTTGTTCACCCCATTGGCTGGTGCGTTGTTGGTACTAGCGGTGGGGCTCGCAGGGTCTCGCTCGTTGATTGCAAGTCCGCCGATGAGGGTGTTGCGAAATCTGGATTAGCGCTCGATCTGTCACTGTTTCGCAAGAAAAGCGCCATACACTCGGCACAGTTGCGCCTAGCTAGACATCTACTATTTTTAACTGAGTATGGAACACCCTCTCAGTTCAATCATTGACGACTCACACCGTTGAGTCACTCCGCTGGCACAATTCGGCGTGGTTTTTTTCTTGTCCTCTGCGCTGCCCTACTGCTGGGTCTTTTACAGGCTGGCGTCATTTTCTGGCGTATTGTTATCACGCCGGGTGAGGACACCTTGAGTGCCAATGGCTGGCTCGTACTGACCATTGTGGCGCTGGTGCTGCTGTCGATTGCGACCCTCCTTGTAATGGTTCGCGCACAACGGTTGATGCTCTGGCAGGCGCAGCATGACACGCTCACTAAATTACCCAACAGCAATCTGTTTCAGGAACGCTTGAAGCGCTTTTTGGTCACCCGGCCTGCTGGTGAGAGCGGTGCAGTACTGTCTATCAGCCTTGATGGCTTCACCAACGTAAACGACTCGATAGGCTATGCTGCTGGTGACCAGGTGCTTATGGAGGCTGGACATCGCATCGCATTGGGCCTGCGAGAGACTGACACCGTTGCGCGCATTGGTGGTGATCGTTTTAGCGTATTGCTCGCCGGTGTCACAGGGGACGACGAGATTGGGCGTATTGTTAATGGTGTAGTTGAAGCTATGGGCAAACCTTTCTTTGTTCGTGACCGAGAGCTATTTGCAACAGCGAGCACCGGGGTTGTTGGCTTACCTGCCGCGGATACCAATTCGATTGGTGATGGAGAGGTGTTACAGCGAGCCGATTCTGCGCGCGCGCGGGCTCGTCAGGCTGGAGGAAATCGCTCGGTATTTTTTGAGCCAGCGATGAACGAGCGAGCGCACGCGAGATACGAACTGCAAAGCTGCCTCAGGCATGGGGTGCTTGCGATGAGTCAGCACCCTGAGCGTGTGCCCCAATTTGAACTCTACTTCCAGCCTTTGGTTGACCAATACACCCGATCGGTTGTGTCGTTTGAGGCTTTGTTGCGTTGGCATCATCCGGAGCGAGGCGTTGTGTCGCCTGGCGAGTTCATTCCGCTCGCAGAAGAAACCGGTCTTATTGTCGATCTTGGTTTATGGATAGTGACTCAGGCACATTCCCAAATACGCGAGTGGCGGCGGCAAGGGTTTCATGATCTTCGATTGTCGATCAACATTAGCACCCGTCAGCTCCGCGATGTGGCTGATGTGAAAAAGCTGGTTGCCAGCCTGAGGGCGGCCGAAACGGCACAGCTGACGCTTGAGATCACCGAGAGTTTGTTAATAGCAGACCAAGACCTCTACAGGGATTTTCTGCGCCAGGCACGAGGTCTTGGGGCTAAGATTGCGCTGGACGATTTTGGTACCGGTTACTCATCTCTGAGCTATCTCCGCGATTACCGCTTTGACGTTTTGAAGATCGATCGGGTGTTTATTAGCGGTCTGGGTGTGGATGAGGGAGTGGTTGACGAAGACGCGAAGAATGCCGACCGCAATTTGGTCGCCTCTATCCTCTCGCTTGGTGAAATACTGCAGCTTGAGGTGGTCGCTGAAGGTGTGGAATGCAAAGAAGAGCTGGGTGCCCTCGCTGAACTGGGGTGTGCTCTTATTCAGGGCTTTTACTTTGGTAAGCCGATGAACGCAGGAGCGGCATTGCGCTATATGCACGAGGCTCACAGCACCGGTGCTGTGCGCGCTCTAGATCAGGCCAAGTCTGCCTGAGTTGCGAACTAGCGCGGTGCCGCGCAGACTCATAAACTGCGTTTGTGCAGACCCGCGGTGCAATCTTTTTAGCACTAGCCGTGTGGTCTTCTTAATAAAGGAATGAGTGCCCGTGTCCCAGCCTATACAGTTTGCAGAACCCATAAAGCAGAAGCGCCAGGAAACAGTCGATTTCAATAAACTGCAGAAGCGACTGCGCCGACAGGTGGGCCGTGCGGTCACCGACTTTGGCATGATCAACGACGGTGACAAGGTGATGGTCTGCCTGTCGGGTGGCAAAGATTCTTACACCATGCTCGATTTGCTCTTGAGCTTGCAGCGCCACGCGCCCGTCAGTTTTTCACTGGTTGTGGTGAACCTCGATCAGAAGCAGCCAGGTTTTCCAGAGCATGTTCTGCCCGGTTACCTCGATGCGCTCGGCGTGGAGTATCACATTGTTGAGGAAGATACCTATTCTGTGGTTAAGGCGCTGACACCTGAAGGCAAAACAACCTGTCCGGTTTGCTCGCGCATGCGTCGTGGCATTCTTTACAGTGTTGCAAAGCGCCTTGGCGCTGACAAAATTGCGCTTGGTCATCACGCAGACGATGCCGTTGAAACTCTTTTTCTGAATATGTTTTTTAATGGCACGCTCAAGTCGATGCCGCCGAAGCTGCTTAGCGATGATGGCGGCAATATTCTGATTCGACCGTTGTATTATTGTCGCGAGAGTCTAGTAGAAGAGTATTCGCAAGCTAAAGCACACCCGATCATTCCTTGTAATTTGTGCGGCTCACAGCCGAATCTCCAGCGAGCAAAGGTGAAGGCGATGTTGCAAGAGTGGGATCGCGAGCAGCCGGGGCGGGTAGAGAATATTGCGCGAGCGCTGGCACATGTCGCGCCATCGCAACTCGCGGATGCGAATTTGTTTGACTTTATGGGGCTGGCGCAAACCAGCTCGATGCTACCTTTGCAGTCTGTTGAGTAGCTGTTGCTCGGTGGATAGCGAGGTTTGTGCGATTAGAATTTTGGTATATCGCCTTCGCGTAGCCGGACTTCCTTGCTTGCCAATGCTTCAGCACCTTCGAGCACTTCGCTCAGCGCTACTTCGAAGCTCTGCGCGAGTCCGAGTAGATTCTCAGAAGTCGCAGGCTCCATTTTTCCGCCTGGTGCGCCCGGTAACTCATCGCTATTTTCGTCACGAACAAGTGCGAGTTCGAGAGTTTTAGACGCTTCTTGGAGATCTTTTGCCCCAAATGACCCTGCTACGCCGCGCAGGTTATGCGCAAGTCTTTCGGCCTCGTCCCACTCACCGTCCAGCAGCATCGCGCGAATCCGTGGGCCAGCGTCGCCGTAGTAGGTACCGAAGTCGCCCATCAGTTTGAGCATGAGCTTGACGTTGTTGTTGTGGTTCTTGATGGCGAGACCCACATCGATGCCCGGAACGCGGGCCAATAAACCCGTTTCATCTTCGTCAGAGTGTTGTGCGTCGGTAGCGCGGCGACGCGGCGCGTCGTCAGCATCGAGCTCGAGTCCCATGTGTTCGCTGCACTCTGAAACCAAGGTTTCGAAGTCGATAGGTTTGGTGACGTAGCCATCGCAACCCGCCTCTAGAGCGCGGTTGCGACGTTCACCAACGGCATCGGCTGACACCGCAATAATGGGTACCGTGAGGCCTTGCTCGCGCAGTGCCTGAGTGGCTTCGAGGCCGTCCATCTCTGGCATGCGAATGTCCATAAGAATAACGTCATAGGTATTGGCGACCGCACGGGCAACGGCCTGGCGGCCGGTCTCTGCAATGTCTACCTTTGCCCCAGCCCGTTGCAAAAATGCGAGTGCCAGTTGTTGATTGATGGGGTTGTCCTCTGCCAGCAACACGCGTTGGTCGTTAAACAGCTGGCTTGAGCGGTCGCGGGTTTTAGCGCGCCGATGCACAATCTCGATGTCGCGTTGAGCATGGCCAACCATGGCGGTAAATTCGAAGCGGCTACCAGCACCAACCCGTGAGCTGACATTGATTTCGCCTTGCATCATGTCGACCAGACGGCGACAGATCGATAAGCCCAGACCTGTACCGCCGTAGTTGCGGGTGGTGGACGATTCAGCCTGTTCAAACGATTCGAATAGTCGCGCCTGCTGCTGAGCATCGATGCCGATGCCAGTGTCGGTGACGGCGAAGCGCAGCATGAATTGCGGCACTCCTCCGGGCCCGTCAGCGATCGCTTCTGCGACTTCAACGTCAATGGCGATCTGGCCTTCCGTTGTGAATTTCAGCGCGTTGCCAACCAGATTGACCAAAACTTGCTGTAACCGCAGTGAATCGCCCAGAACTACAGAGTTTTCCGGGAATTCGGGGTGTGCATTGGTTTGATTGTTAATCACCAGCTCTAGATTCTTCTTACGAAACTCGGTGCGAAACAGGCGCTCCAGTTCGTCGAGCGTGGCGTTGAGTTCGAAGGGCACAGACTCGAGGTCGAGTTTGCCTGCTTCGATTTTTGAAAAATCGAGAACGTCGTTGACAATATTCAGCAACGATTCGGAGGCTCGTCTGATCGAGCTAATGTACTCTCGTTGTTGGCGATCGAGTTCGGTATCTAGCGTGAGTTCTGAAAACCCGATAATTGCGTTCATCGGCGTGCGGATTTCGTGGCTCATGTTAGCGAGAAATTCGCTCTTCGCCTGAGTCGCAGCCTCTGCGACCTGCCGTTGCTTTTCAGCCTGCTCGCTCTCAATGCGGGCCGTGATGTCGATGAGAGAGCCATCGATGTATTCGCCCACCTCGTTGTCTTCAGTTATCCGTGCAGCGATCGACATCCAGAACTCTCGACCATCACGTGTCAGTGCTTTCGCTTCGAATGCCGTCACTCGTTTGTTGTCGTCGAGCTTGGATAGAAATTCCTGGGCTTTTTCGCGTTCTAGAAAAACGCGATCGAGCAATTCTCGATATTCAAGAGTGAGATCTTCTACGCTATCAAAGCCCAGCAGGCTCGCAAGCGTAGGGTTGGCGCGGATTAGGGCGCCCTGTCCAGAAATACGGAATAGCCCTTCAATCGCGGAATCGTAGAGGGCACGATAATCATCTCGCGCACCTTGTAAGTCGCCATACAGGCGGGCGTTTTCTATCGAAATCGCGGCCTGGGAAGACAGCAGGTTAAGCACTTCAACACGCTGGTCGGTAAACACGTTTGACAGCCAGCGGTGTTCAACATAGAGCACGCCAGTGAGTTCTCCGCGATGGAGGATCGGTAGGCACAGTACAGACAATGGCTTGCCCCGCACCACGTAAGGATCCTGCGTGAAAACGTCTTCTTGGGTTGCGTCGCCCAGTACCAGAACCTGCTTTGTACGGCTGACAAACTGAATGATCGATAGCGGGACTTCAGTAGAGGCTTCCATTGGGATGGGTGGGCTGATTCGCCGCGTTTCCCCGCCGTCGACAGCAGCAACAGCCTCAAGATAGAGCCTGCCGTCAGTGGTGAGCAGCATCGCTGCTTTTTGTGCGCCGGCGTGTTCGAGTGTGAGTCGCAGTAGCTTTTCAAGAACCTGGTCGAGCATGATCTCGCCAGACAGGGCCTGGGCGGCTCGGAGTACCGTGGTGGTATCGAGCAGACGCTCGTTGAACTCTTGGCTGTGATAAGTGTGCGCGTGACTGTGGAAATCGCGAACGGTTAAGTCTGTCAAATCTGCAAGGCTCAGTTTGCTTGGTCCTTCGCGCGTCTCACGCAGCAAACTCCGGTATTCGTCTTCGAGCTGATGAATCTTTGCGACCGCACCCCAGCGGGTGTAAGCCTTATAGGCGCTGCGTGCAAACATTTTGGTGAAATCGCGGCGGCCCTGTGCATCGCACCGACGCGTGACCAGTTCATAAGCAATTGCCTCGTCATTCACTAGGCCCTGTTCGCGCGCCTGTGCTGCCGAACGCTCATAATACTCAATAGCTTCGTTGTGCTCTCCGCGGTGCCAGAGTAGTTCAGCCTCTATGAGTGTGGCTTTCGGCTTTGCAAACGGCGTATTTTTTGCCCAGCGACGCAGTTGTGCGAGTTGTTTACGCGGCTCACGATGTGAAACCACATTGCTAACCGTTTTTCGTAAGCTCGATAGGGCGCTATTTTCGGGGCGGATGCCTGAGCTGTTTTGACCCGAGTTAATTTGCAGTTGAACCAGCGCGTCGCAGAACGTTAACACGATGCGTAGTGGGGAGCCGATTAGTGACGGTGCGTATTCCTTGGCTCGGTTTAAGGCATCTTGAGCGCCGTGATAATCATTAAAGACTACTGCAAAGTAGACGCGGTGAACATATAGCGTGCCAATGGCCAGCCGATCTGCTGGGTTGTCGAGGCGCGGTGTATTGTCGTGCAGCGACTCTACGCTAGCCGTATTACCGCTGGCTGTTACATTGGCATCAGCATCGTCGCTGTTTCGGTCGCTACCCGTGTAGCTGTCGATCATGTTCGTCAGGTAACGGACAACATTGACGTTGGAAAGATTACCGTAGTCGCTGAGTTGATCGACATGCAATGACAGTCGGCGCCCCAACGATGTTAGATCCATGCCACGTAATATCGCATTGCTGGCAAACCAGTTTACGCTGAGGCCAGCGAACTCATAATCACGTAGCGCTATTGATTCGCGCAGTGCATCGCCCAACATCGAGAGGCTGTTGTCGAATGGCGTAATCCAGGTGTCGTATAGGCCGTATAAGGTTGCCCGCGCGCGAATAGAGAACTGATTGTTTGACCAGTGACCGGCGAGGGCACGCGCCGAGTTGGCTAGCGTCTCTGCATTGTCTGTGTTGCCTATATGCTGTTCCCAGGTTGCCTGTACGGCAAGCAGGTAGCTGATCTCTGGGCAGAAACCAGCCGTGTTGGCTTGTTCAGTGATCTGCGCTGCGGTTTTGATAAGTGTTCTGTCGCCGAGCTGCATTGCAAGCGGCAGTGCAAATGCACACAACCGAGCGCGCTGTTGGAATTCAGCGTCTGTGCAAGTCGTTATGCTTTCGCCAATGGGTGTGGTGCGCTGCTGGGCGCGAAGCAAAGAAGGCTTTGGGAGTTCGCTGAGTTCTGCAAGCGCGGCCAGCGCCAAAGTTTTGCCGTCGGTGAGCCGGTTGCGCGCGAAGGCCATGCGAATGCCGAACTCTGATAGCGTCAGATTGCTTGGCTCGGTTTCGCCCAATAGGCGTTCCAGTTGTTCAAAATCTGGGCATAAAAAGGCAGCTTCGGCCGCACATAAAGTCAGTTCTTGATTCAGGAGTGAAGAATTCAGGTCGCCGTGCAAATAAAGCCGCAGGGCCGTATGCGCCATATGAAATGCATTTCGATAGTCTTGTTGACGCAGCAGTTCTTTCGCAGCAAGCAAGTTGTGATACGAAGCTTGGCTCAGTTGTTCGGTATTGGCCTCCAGTGGGTTGGTGGCTGCGTTCATGTGCTCGGCCATGAGAATCAGGCGTTCGCCTTCAAGTCGTACCGTCTGGTTTGACGGATTGGAGACTGCGGCAGAGCGCGACATCAGGTGGTCGGCGATGCCTTTGTGTAACTGCGACTTCTCGCCTTCAGACATATCGCTATAAATTCGAGCGCGAATGTCGTTGTGGGCAAAGCGGTAGAGCGGCCCCTCTTCAAAGCCTGATTGTCGATTAGCAACAACGCCAAGATTCAATGCTTGATTGAGTTCTTGCGCGACTACATCTTCGTGCGCATG
>JALZVT010000124.1 GCA_023300545.1 Pseudomonadales bacterium | reverse complement strand
TCTCACGCCCGCTGGATGCCGACGCCGGTATAACCACCGGCGTGCGAACCTTAATCACAGAGCTGTGGTATCCCGCTGCCCACGACAACATCAACTCAAGCCTTGCTCCAGCAACCTATGGCGATTATGTGTTTGGCAACCGGGACGTGCATCGATTGATGATGACCCAAACCACTAACTTTCATCTCACTGCCAAGACAGTGCGCGCTGGCGTAACTCAAGCACAGATCGATTCAGCGATCTCCGAACTGTTTGATCGGCACAGAGGCAGCTACACCAACGCACAGCCCGCCGAGTCAGACCCTTGGCCTGTGGTAGTGGTGTCACATGGCGATGCCGGCAGCCGCTATAACATGCAAACCGTAAGCGAACATCTGGCCGCCCATGGCTACTTTGTCATCGCACCCGAGCATACCGGCAACTCACCGTTTTCAATGATTGGCGCCGACCCGGCGCTGAGCGCTGGCGGGGGGGATGCGCAATTCAAGACACTCATGGCCAGCGTGTTACCGCTACTCGATGACAATGGCGTCTACGGCAGCGATGGCGCTTACGGTCAAAGCTACTCACCGCTTGCCAATGGCGGTTCGACGCCCGCGCCTTTGGACATTGTTGCACTAGACAATTCTTTGCTGGAACGAGTACGGGATCTGCGCGCAACTTTAGACGAACTTGAAACCATGAATCGTCAAGGCGGGTTTGCTGGCAAACTCGATCTGTCGCGCGTTGCACTCATCGGTCGATCTTTTGGTGGCGCAACCACACTCGCTGCGCTGGCTCTGGAAGAACGCTTTACTGCAGGCGTGGCGGTGGTGCCTCCTTCTGTTCCCGACTTGCGAGCAGCGGTGCCAGCGGCGGCTCTGGTCAAATCACCACAAGAGTCAGTATTGCTCGGAGATAGCGAGAAGACCGCGTTCGGTCAATTGCACAAACCAACGTTGTTGGTGATGGGCGGTGAAGACCAACTGATTTTGCAGCTAGCCGCCGATATGGCAAAGGCGACCGGTGGCACTGCTCCAACTCCGGACAATGCCTACCCCGTGTTACACGAAGCGTTTGATAGCAGTGCTGTGCCAGCGGTGTTTGCGATTTTGCAGAACACCAATCACGCAAGCTTGAGCACTGCCGGACCTTACTGGTGGCCATCGCTAAAACCAAACAGCTTCCCAAAATTCTTTAAGCCCCATGAAGAGTATCAACTGACCAATGCAGCAACCGCACATCGCATTCAACTAGAGATGATACTGGCGTTTCTAAACGCCATGCTTCGTGGCGATGAGACAGGCAAAGCGGTGCTTAGGAACAATCCCTGGGCAGAACACAACACTCAAATTGAGCTAAGACAATTCTAGACTAAAGGCTGTGCATAGCGAATTGGTAGGCACAGCAATCGAGCAAAAGGCAGGCTATTCTTCCTACACTCAGAAGCAACCGCAAACCTTGCAACCCTATCTAGGTCTACTGAGTTCGCACCGCAACGCTGGTTGTTCCGCGCACTACCCCGGCCTCTAAAAAACGTACGCGAATACGGGTGTTTGCCGGATCAAAACTCACCCCTCCACTGGCGTTGGCGAACACCGAGAATGTGGGTGTCGCGTTAGCCGCAACGCTTGTTTCCACCGTTGCCGAGGGCGGCGCCAAACACTGACCATCGGTCGGGTTTGTTTCACAGATAAACAGAGACAGTGGGACGGTCGCTGAACCCGTGTCTACGGTGGCGGTAACCGTAGCTGCACTTCCGACGTTAACGGACGCCACAGCAAAGGCGGCGGAACCGTCGGTTCCCGAGATGTTCAGAATGCCATCGCCGAGAGGAGTGGCGCCGAGCGCGACTATATCAGCAACCGGGCTTGCGGAACCTGACAGGAGGATGGTGTTTACCCCTTCAAACACTGCCGCGGCTGTGCTGTTTGAGCAATCGAAGCTGAGTGCAACGTCTGTTGGAGAGATTTCACTGTTAGGAGTAATTCCGAAGATAAAGCTCTGCACTCCCCCCGGGGCGATTAAAGCAGGAGTGTTAACTGCGCCAATCGCGGCGTTAGTCGCAGGATCTGTGGTTTGATAGAAGAACTGAACATCGAGCCCGGCGGGCGGCGAAATACTGCAATTCTGTAGTGTTTCGGTATTGGTGTTTATAAAGGTTGCAAACGCCGTCGCAGTGGTGCCGACCAGTACCGAGCGACTGCCCGGTAAAACCGCAGCGGCGGGGGCGCTGAAGTCGCCAAAGGAAAATATATTAAAGCGACCGCTGTCACTTTCATTTGAGCTGTAGATAATGCGCTGGCCGTCGCTGCTTAACACCACACGCACCACACGGCCGGCAAAGGGCAAGTCGCCATTGATTTGCTCGGCTTCACCGCCGGTTATGGCGATACGAAACAAATTCTGGGTGGTTGACTGAGGGCTAAAAACGACTGTCTGGCTGTCAGGGTTGATCTGAAAGTCGTCGCCAATGTCGCCCGGGTCTACCGCATCCAGGATCACGGGAGCGCCGCCACCGATCGGTGCGCTCAACAGTTCGCCACTGC
This sequence comes from Pseudomonadales bacterium, assembly GCA_023300545.1. Lineage (GTDB taxonomy): Bacteria > Pseudomonadota > Gammaproteobacteria > Pseudomonadales > Azotimanducaceae > JALZVT01. Next base: position 1,496 of record JALZVT010000124.1, on the reverse strand, counting down.
CGCCAGAGAAACCGACAAGAAACACAACCTGCTGGCCGTCGGGGCTAACGGCGAAGGCGTTGTCGGGCAGAGCGCCTGTAGACGAACCGCTAGCGACGTTTGAGTTGCCGGGGTTAATTTGTGTGGCATCGCCACCGGTGATTGAAACACTAAAGAGATCAAAATCGTTATCAAACATTTGATCGGCGATATACAGCACGGTTTGACTGTCTGCGCTGATATCAAACTCTTCTGCGACATCACCGCCCCCAATGAGGTCTTCGTTGAGGCGCAAGGCAACGCCGCCCAAAATTGGCACGCTGTAGAGCTCGAAGACGTTGTCTGTGTCTTGGTCTGCCCGATACACAACGCGTGAGCTATCGGCACTTATCTTAAAGCCAACCACTTCGCTCGCGCCCCCAGTTGCGGTTACCACAAGATCACCGTTCAGGCGCGTTTCAGGGCCTCCGGTTATTGCTACGCGGTAAAGCTCTATATCGAAGATCTCCTCCTGATCCGCCCTATACACAACGTGCTGGCCATCTGTGCTGATCTGAAACTCTTCGACGTCACCCTCCAAATCGCCGTTCAGGCGTTCTGCGGTGCCACCTGTGATAGCGACTCTGAAGAGCTCAAAGGTGTCGTTGTCGTTTTGATCCGCAAGATAAAGCACCTGCTGACCGTCGGGGCTGATCAGAAAGTCGACAACGTCTGAGCCGCTGATGGTTAATTCGGTGTTCAGGCGTATTGCTGCTCCACCGGCAATAGGCACGCTAAATAGTTCTCGTTGGCCGTCAACGTTTTGGTCGGCAAGGTAGACCACCCTTTGACTGTCAGAGCTGATTTGAAAATCTGCGGTGCGGCCGGTTGCGCCGACGTCGCCGCCGCCGGGCAGATCGCCGCTGATTCGAACAGCATTACCGCCGCCGATGGGCACACTAAACAGCTCAAACAAACTGTTGCTGCGTTGATCTGCAATGTAAACAACGCGCTCGCTATCTGGGCTGATTCGAAAGGGCGTTACTGGTCTGGATACGGCACTCAAAATGGTGACGTCGCCGCTACTTACCAGATCTGGGTTGAGCCGTACTACGTTTCCTTCATTGGTTGAAACGCTGAAGAGTTCTTGGGTAAATGACTGACTTGAAAGAAATACAGCGTGTTCGCCATCGTCGCTTATCTCAAAGAAGCTATTGCTGATGGACTCGTTAAGAGCCTCGTCGCTGATTTGCCTGGGCGGTAACTCGATGGCCTGGACGGGAACAACGAAGGCAGAGACGTAACTGACCAACGCTGCGATTACGGGCAGTAGTAGACGGGAGTGTGTGCGGAACGAGCTGGGCTTAGGAGTCACTTCGTTTACCTTTTCTGGTTATCTAGCGCCTCATCGACTATAGCTTAAAAAGGTAGAGAGTTGGCTTTTGACCAATTGTTAAGAGGGTCGGACGCAAAGCTGAGCGTTTTTCTGGGTTGGTGGGGCGGCGGGAGTTGAACGATTGCGTTAAGTGTCTCAAATA
>JALZVT010000123.1 GCA_023300545.1 Pseudomonadales bacterium | reverse complement strand
CGCTCTATCGGCAGCACAAATTTGCTCTTGTACTGCGCCGCTGAACCCAACATGCCCGGGTTTAGAAAACCAAACAGCGAATGCAGATCCATCAGATTGTTTTGAATGGGCGTACCCGTTGTTGCCACCCGAAAGTCTGCCTTCAGCGCTTTCACTGATCGCGCGCGTCGGGTGCTGGCGTTCTTGATAGCGTGGGCCTCATCAAGCACCAATGTCGCCCACTCCACCTGCGCAAAGCGCTCGATGTCGTTTTGCAACAAACCGTAGGTGACCACCATCAAATCAAACGGGGCTAGTGATTCAAGCATAGCGATTCGCTCGCCGGGCGCGCCCATGTAATGCACCACGTTGAGCGTTGGCGCAAAGCGTCGGGCCTCATCAATCCAGTTTGGCGCAACCGATGTTGGCGCCACCACCATGGCAGGGCCTTGCTTCGCGCGTAGCAACATAAGGGCCAACGACTGCACGGTCTTACCCAAGCCCATGTCATCAGCCAAGCAGGCACCAACGCCCCAATGGCTGAGCTGGGCAAGCCAGTGATAGCCCTCTAGCTGATAGGGTCGCAGGTCAGCGCGCAACGTGCTCGGCAGATCAGGGTGATATTCTTTCGCCTCAAGTAATCGTTGTCGACGCTCTTCCCAAGCACCATCACTGTCCATAACCGCCGTTTCAAACAACTCTTCTAGCGCAATGGCCGCCAACGCGCTCATGCGGTGAGTGCCATTTTTTTGCGGCGTTGCCACCGCCTGAAACTCATCAAGTTGCTCACGAAAGGTTTCTGACAACGCGAGAAATTGTCCGTCTTCCAGCTCGAGAAAACGCGAGCCCTGACTCGCTTCAAGCAATTCAAACAGGCGGGCAAGGCTAATCACCTGATCTTCGTTAACCGTCAATTCGCCGGTGGCACTAAACCAGTCCGCAGCCGATTTGATAGTAAGGTTCAGATTGGCGGCTTCGACCTTGGCAATCACCTTGTAGGGCTCATCCTGCGGCCATAGGCAACGTGCGTCTGCATTTTGCAGTTCTTCGATCAGTTCAAGACAGTCTTCCGGTTCGCTGTAAAACCAGTCAAAGCGTCCATCGTGCAACCGCAAAAGCGTCGGGCAGGCCGCAACAATGGCTTCCGCCGCAACAGACTCTGCCGCCAGATCGCGCGCAGCCTGAACCGCTGAGCCATCACGGCTAACAAACACCGTCGCGCCGCCTTCGCCCACCACAAAGTAGGTACCCGATTCCGGAACGGGCTCCACGACAAACTTCACGGTTAGTCCGGCTGCCACCGGATCAAGCTGAACCCAGGGCTTGGGATCACCAGGCACTGACGTGGTGTTTGCTCCACCCGCGACACCACTCTGCACACGAATATCACCTGCAAGTGCCGCAACCGCATCCAGCAACCGATCTTTAGCCGCTTCGGGCAAATGAATGCCATCGCGCGGAATAACGTCGAGCAGACGTTTGTGATCGGCTCGAAACTGGGTAACCAGCAATCGCGTTGGGCCCTGAAACTCAAAGGCAAAATCGCTTTTGTCGGCGCCAAGCGGCTCAAGTCGCGCCCATATTTCCCGACCACCACCACGATGCGACGTGCTATCGGCAGTAACCTCTTCGATCACCAGTTCGGGTTCGCGCTCAACCACTTCAACCGCGGCCCCACTGCTATTGACCACATGCGGGTGCCCCGCCAATGTAAATAGTGTGCGGGCGTCAACAAAATACTCATCAGAGGCGCGCCCCCAGCCGTAGCTGCGCTCCACTTTTATAGCGGCAGCCGCCGCCCGATCTTGGTCGAGTGCGTAACTCCATTGCGGACACTCAGTGTGTACCCGCTTGAGTGCAATCACTCTACCCCGGCTCCATTCTCCCGCTTTGGTTGCGCGCTGCTCCCGCACCACAACTTCTGGAGGGCCGTAAGCCACCTCTTCTATTTCCCACAACAGACGCTTCTCGGCGTCTGCGGTTGGGGCTTTTCGCGGCCCCTTGTTAGAGGTTTTAAACGCAAGCTGTTCAAGCGCCTTCAGCGGGTATTCCCAGTCCGGCAAGGCAACAACAATATCTGCCAACGACAGGGTACCCAGCGCGCTGTGTTGCGCGGCGCCGTTGTCGCCCAATTTTTCCAATTCAAACTTGGTGCGCGAACGCTCTAACAATGTCACGCCTTCAGCCAGCGCCCACCAATAACCGTTGGTCTTTGCTCGTTGCAAGAACTCAATCAATAACGCCTCTTGCTCCTGATCGTCGACGTCAAAATCATTTTCACCCCAGGCTCGCATCAGGCCCGCAAACAAACACAGCAGGTTAGGTTCTTCCGCCCGTCGCCATAACCGCTGAGGCTCCTCACGATCGCTCTGCAATAGTTCAGCGATACGTACCAGATGCACAGTTTCAGGAAACAGCGATTCTTTTTCTGCGGTGCGCAGCAGCCCATTCAACAAACCCAGACTGTCGGGCGTGCCTAAGCGCACCAGCGATAACAGAGAGAGGGTAAAAGCGCGAGAGTTAGGAAACACATTACGTTTTCGTGAAGCACCGCGCTCTGCAACCAGCGCATCATCAATGAGCTGCACCGCACTTTCGTCATCACCGCGCAGTGTGGCTATAAACGCGTCAATGCTTGCGCGCTGGGCAAGCCCCGTTGGGCTCACCGCAAGATCAGCATTCAAGGCCTGAAAGCTGCCGGTGGCGCCGACAAAATCACCGCGCACGGCACGCACGAGGGCCACTTCTCCGGCCAGCATTGGGTCAGTTTTTGCCAACAGATCAGCAACGGCAAACACAACACCAACTGGCGTCGCGTTCCACAGGGCGTGCCGCAGGCAGGCACTCACGGCGGCCTTGCGCTGATCAGCGGGCAAAATTTTCCACAGCTCCCGCGCTTCATCAACCAGCAGGAAACTCCAGTCGAGGGTGGCCAAAGCGCCCAGCTTAGCAACCCGGACAAAGCGCCCCGTCACCACCAGATAGCGCAACAGCATGGCGCGCCGATTTTGCCCCTGGTCCCACCAGGAATTTTCCTGCTGATCGTGATCGTGGGCGAGCACGATGGCGTCGAGCCGACCCTGATCGTGGGCCTGCATGGTCAGAAAGGTCGCCCATTCGCTGTTAACACGGGTGCCCGAGCCTTTTTTACCAAGCTCGAGTACTCGGGCCGCTATCAGCTCCCCCATGCAATCTTTTATGGTGCTCTGGGTAATTCGTTCGCCGTTAGCCAGCAAATCCGCCTGGGCCAACCAACGGACAACCCGCGCTCGCGCGGGATCATTGGGATAGACAGAACCAAACGCCTGCGCAACTAATGCAGCCGCAGGAGAAAGGGTGGAATAGACCTGTTCGCGTGATCGCGCAGATGTAGACATGGGTACCGACTAGTTAGGGTTTGGGGTCAGAATTCAATTCTGACCCCTGAGTTAGCGTGATTGAACTGTTTCGCAACACCTAGATCATCGCCTCGATCAAACAGGGCCCTGGCTGACTCAGCGATTCTACCAGCGCCTTATTGAACTCTTCGGCCGTCGTCACGCGCCAAGCGGGCATGCCCATACCGGTCGCGATCTGACTCCAATTGAGTTCGGGGTTGGTCAAATCGAGCATGCTCATTGCCTTGGGGCCAGGGTTGTGCGCACCAACGCGCGCAAATTCGATCTGCAAGATAGCGTACTTACGGTTCGCCAAAATAATGTTTGTGACGTTGAGCCGCTCCCTCGCCTGAGTCCACAGCGCCTGAACCGTGTACATGCCACCGCCATCGCCTTGCAAACAAATCACAGGACGATCGGGACAGGCCACAGCTGCTCCTGTCGCGGTGGGTAATGCATAGCCAATCGATCCGCCAGTAAGCATCAGCCAGTCGTGCGGATGCGCCGTGCGCGTGCTGTAGCTGCACCCTCCTCCTGCAGTGCCACCTTCATCAACCACAATGGCGTTTTCAGGGAAGTGATGACCAAGGGATGCGCCGATGGAGCGCGCATCAAGAGTGCCCTTCGGCCGTGGCGCCAGGTCCAGATCAATGAGCCGCGGTGGGGTCTTGCGCGCACCAACCGCCTCAGCCAACGCCTCAAGCGAACCATCAATGTCGCCATCGCGTTCAACCAGAGTGTGCAGCTCGCACCCCTGGGGCGTCAGCCAATTGGGTTTGTCTGGATAGGCAAAGAAGGTAATTGGCGCTTGGGTCGACACCAGAATCAAATGCTCGGTGCCCTCTAAAACCTCTGCCGCCTGCTCACCAAAGTAGGGTAAGCGCTCAACCTCAGCCCGACCCGCGCCGCGCTGTACCCGAGGCATGAAGGTATCCATGATCACCCGAACGCCGGTCGCCTGCACAATCTGATCAGCCAGGGCGCTACGCTCTGCCGTCAGATGGCCACCGATCAACATCACCGCCCGCTTGCCCGACTTCAAGGCCTTCGCAACCGCATCGATCTGGCTCGAATCGACTGCGGTGGGTTCAGGCACAACCAGCTTGGGCGCGACAGTGCTGGTGCGATTCCAGGCAGTATCTGCCGGCAGAATCAGCGTGGCGACCTGTCCGGGAGGCGTCATTGCGGCCTGCACGGCTGCGGCGCCATCAATCGCGACATCGTCAGCTGACTCAGACACCTTGACCCAACCAGAGACCGGCTTGGCAATCGCCTCCACATCCGAACTGAGGGGTGCATCGTACTTGCGATGATAGGTCGCGTGGTCACCCACCACGTTAACCACCGGCGTGCGGGCCTTTTTGGCGTTGTGCAGGTTCGCCAACCCATTGCCCAGACCCGGCCCCAGATGCAGAAGCGTCGCCGCCGGCGAGCCCTTCATGCGGCCATAACCGTCCGCAGCCCCGGTAACCACGCCTTCAAACAGCCCGAGTACGCAGCGCATCTCGGGATTGCCATCGAGAGCCGCAACAAAATGCATTTCTGACGTACCAGGGTTCGTGAAGCAAACATCTACCCCTGAATCGACAAAAGCCTGAACCAGACTTTCTGCGCCACTGACGTCTTTTGGGTTGTTCTCTTTGTCACTCACTTCCGGTGCTCCCACTGAACTGCGTTTAGCTAATGTGTTTAACCGCTGCGTTTGCGACCGTGTTTGCACTCGCATTCACATCGGCGTTCGATTCTTGATCGGCCGTGGGGTATTCTGCCTCAAAATGACTCCATCACGAGGGGAATCGAATGAGCATTGCAAGCCTTGGCAACCTGTTGAAGATCTTTAACGGCGCGCATCCAACGCCGGAAGAAAAGCAGGCCCTGTTTAAAGAAGCCGCGATCATGACCGTTGCCCGTGCGACCGCCTCCGACATGAACATCAAGGAGATCGAGGTCGAAACGGTGCAAGAGATTGTCAGCCGTATCACCCGCGAGGAAATCAGCTCTGCAGATGTCCGCATGGCCGCCAATTCGAAGCTTTACGAGTCTGCCCCTCTAGACAAATACCTGTCCAAAACAGGGTCCAAGCTTGATATCGAAGATCGCCTGATTATTGTCCGCGCCCTGGCTGAAGTGATTTTGTCAGATAAGCGCGTGAGCCACGCCGAAGTCGATTTCTTCAACATGGTCGCTGGGGCATTTGATTTGACGCCCGCACAACTGGCCGGGTTGATCGAGACGCCTTAGGGGCTGCTTAGACCGGCGCGTTCGGCTCAAGGCCCAACAACACCCGGCCATACAGCTCACCACCCGTATCCTGATCGAACACCGTATGACAGCTCAGCGTATTCAGATCGCGCTGGATACGTTGCAGCGGGTTATCCGAAAATTGGGCGCTGGCACCACTCGCCTCAACCACCGTGTTAACCAGATCTCTGGCTTGATGCACGGTGTGCGACACCTGTAAACGCAATCGCGCCCGCTCGGCAATTGGGCAGGGCTCGGTGCGCGCCCCCCAAGCCATCACCTCATCCGCCAAGCGCAATAGCGTCGCCCGGGCCATTTCCGCTTGAACCGTAGCGTGCCCCAGTCGCGCCTGGGCCATCGGCTTGTCGAGCTGTTTGCCGCCGGCACCATAAACCACTCGTTCAGCCAGCCGTTGCTTAAACAACGCCACCGCCTTTTGCGCAGCACCTATGGCGGGGGCCGCAGCTGTGAGTGCCAGAAACGGCATCATGGGTAGCCGATACAGCGCGCTGTTGTGCAGTGCCGCGCCCGGGCTGCGACCGTCACGCAACAGCGTCAAATCGACCGCTCGATGCGCGGGTACAAATACTTCGGTGGCCTCTATGTCGTTGCTGCCGGTTCCGGCCATTCCGGCAACGTGCCAGGTGTCGACAACCCGCACGTCGGCAATCGGCGCTGCCAACATAGACATTCCAGGTTTACTGTCAGAGCCGCCAGGCACCAGTGCCCCCAACAACACCCAGTCGGCGTGCATCACACCGGTGCCCCATTGCCAGCGACCGCTCAGGGAATAGCCGCCAGCAACCGGCGTTGCAACTCCGTTGGGCGACAGCGCTCCAGGCGCAATAATAAAGGGCGCACTGCCAAACAGATCGTCTTGCGCCGGTTGATCAAACAACGCCAGCAGCCAGTTGTGCTCCATACAAAAAGTCGTGACCCAGGCGGTCGACAGACAGCCCTCCCCCAACGCCATGCCAATCTGCATGAAGCCATTCAGGTCAAACTCGTGACCGCCGTATTTCTTGGGCACAAAGTAGCGATACGCACCGCTATCGCGAACCGCCTGCATCACCGCATCAACCGGTTTGCGGTCGCGCTCAGCGGCTTCTGCGTTAGCTTCAAACAAGCTGGCCAACGCACTGACCTGTTCAACTAACTCGGCCTGGGTTGTCATGACGATATTGTCCAAGGCAATGGAGGAATAGGCAGAGCGGCCGTGTGCTCGTCACTCGTCGTTTGTCCCATGCCGCCGCGGGCCACCACCTGGGGCGAGGCCGCAATTGCAAACGGGTCTTCGACGGGCGCAAAGGTCCAACCCAGTTCAGCCGCAGCATCAAACCACTCGTATTTGCTCTTGCTCGCCACTGCATCGTGAAAGGCTGATTCCATGCTCTGCCACTCGGGTTGAGCGGCACCCGGAGCAAAAGCATCCCCAGGTAGATGCTCGCCTAAACCCAGAAAAGCCGCGAGGTCTTGCCAGGGTTCACGCAAAGCAAGCAGATACACCCAACCATCGCTGGCCGGGGCCGTATGTCGATAATGCAGACCTGCGGGGTTTCGTGGCTGCCGCTCCATGCGCGTACCGCTGTACGCGTATTCTTCGACGTGGCGAATCCAATGCTGCATGAAGGTGTCTTGTGCCGAGATGTCGATGTGAGCGCCACCCGACTCTGCTCCCCTCGCTGTCGCAAAACCACTGCAGATAACCGCACTTGCACCATGCAAACCCGCAATCATGTAGGCCGCCTCGCCGGGCAACATCATCGGTGGCTCACCCGCGTAACCCGAAGTATGCATAACGCCACCAACCGCCTGGGCCAGCAGATCGCTACCTTGCCAGTCTTTGTAGGCACCCCTTAAACCAAAGGGCGACAAGCTCACCAACGTCAGCGCGGAACTCGCCGCTCGCAAGCGCCGGAAAGACCATCCGAGCCGCTGCAACCCTCGTGCGCCAACGTCTTCAATAACGGCGTCGTAATTCGACACGTCGATGTGCGCAGCCGTGCTGCGTAAAGGCTGCGCTGCTGCGAGTTCTGCCTTCGCGTGATGCAAAAACTGCTGACCCGCGTCGTCTGCCGCAGGGGCGTTCTGACCAACCGAACAATCAATACGATCCACCTGATAGCCAAGCCCTGCCAACAAAGCTCCGGCATAACCCGCCGCCGCTGTGCACGACAGTTCCAACACCCTCATATCGGCAGCCCCAACTTCACGGCGTGTTCGGGATCATGGCTGTTTGCTTTGCGTCGCGGCTGCAAATCCAGTGGCGGCTCAACATAAAGCACTTGTGCGGCTTTAAGTTCTGCGCACTGAGCCGCACTCATACCTAACCAGCGCAACAGCACACGTTCATTGTCTTCACCGGTATGGCGGTAATTGCTCTGAGCGCGACGAGAGCGACCAACCACACGCCAAGGTAACGGCGCATGTGGGTGCGCTCGATGCCCTAGCACCGGCGTTTTATGTTTGAGCAGTTGCAGCGCGCCGCGAGACTGAATGTTTGGGTCGAGCGCCTGATCTTGCGTGGTGCGCACGGGTGCGGCCGGCACGCCCAACGCTTGCAGCTTTGTGGCCAGTTCGTCTTTATTGCAACGCAAACAATACTCGCGCAAGGCGCTATCAATCGAATCCTGCACTCGCTTGCGCTGCTCCACGCGCGCATCAGGCGCGAGCGTTACTTCCGCAAGCGCCATCAACTCACTCGCGTTCAACAACGTGGCTAGGATTTGCCACTGCTTGTCGGTGGCCACCGACAACGCAATCCATTCATCGCTACCGGCGCAACGATAGACGCCTTGCGGCACAAAGCGCGAATCGCGATTTTTTGTCGCGGGTGGCGTTTCGCCAGTGGCCTGCGCACGGGCCATCGGTTGTCCCAGCATGTGAGTAACGCAGGCAGTCATCGACAAATCGAGGGCGGCACCGTTGCCACTCTTACGCCGTTCTTCAAGCGCCGCCGCGATAGCGAGCACCGAATAACGACCGGCAAGCTGGTCAGAAAAAACCGCAGAGCCAATTCGCACGGGCACCTCGCCCTCGTCTGCCAGCAAACGATTGAGGCCGCCCGCCGCCTCAGTCGAAGGGCCAAACGCCGGGTAGCGCGACCAAGGGCCCGGCGTGCCATAACCCGAAACCTGCAAGGTAATGAGCGCAGAATCGGCTGCCCTTAAGGTTGCTGCATCAAGCCCGTATTTTTCCAGCACACCCGGTCGGAAGTTGTTGCACACCACATCAGCCTTTGCGGCCAACTTGCCGGCAAGCGCCCGTCCCTCGGCCTTGGTCAGATCAATTGAAATGCTCGACTTACCCTGAAAGACACCGTCGATGTAGCCCACATAACGATCGACCTGTCGAGCTGGAGGTGACACCCGAACAACCTCAGCACCAAGGTCGTGCAGAGCGCGAGTGGCCGCAGGCAACGCAAACGCCAGTTCAAAGCTAAGAATTTTTATGCCCGCCAGAGGCTGCCAGGTTTTTGCCACTTTAGCGGTCTGCGTAACTCACGGGCAACGCCCAGATCGGCGACGACCAAGCACGCTCACGTATCATGGTTTTGCCATCCCAGCGCTTGGTGGGCACCTGCAGTACCCGCGCATACCAAAGTGCCGGCTGCTCTTTGTTGTAAGTGTCGTCTTGCCACGTGTGACACCAATCCGCGCGACCGGCTTTGCTGCCGGCTACGCTGTAAACGGTTTGCTCTATACGTTGTTCCGCCCCGGCAACCAGCGCGAGCTTAATGATATCGATGCGCTGTAACGCCGCCTGATCTTTGAGTGCGCGTACGGTAAAGGTGGGCAATCCACTTTTACGTCGCTTGTTTTTTGCAGCTTTAACCGTGCCACCCATACGCACCGCTCGCTTGCCCGGCAACGCACAGTCTTCATTGGGCTGAAATGATTGTTCAAATTCCAAGGCGATACGCGGCCCGGAGGTTGCAAATACTTCACGCCGCTCAAGCGCTGCAAACAGGCTCGCCCGGGTATTTTCCTGTGCCCAAATGCCAGTCAAACCACCTGGGTTATAGACTGGAAAGTTGGCGCGCTCAGCAGAGCTTTGATCCCACTGCCCGAGCGACCCTGCCCAGTGATCTTCCTGCACGTCACCCGGCCGCCCCGAATGCGAATCAGTTGCCCCAACAAAGCCATAGCGAAACGGATTCACGCCACTGTCTTCGCGCAGCCCAAGCCCCTTAGCAAGCGTATCGCGAACATAGCCGCTCGAAATATCTGCATGCTCAGCATCGCTCAGCTCTCGCGGCTGCGCGCCCGGGGCGTCGCGCAACGGAATAGGAATCATAAATTCGAAGTCGCAGGCCTCATCGGAAAAATTCGATTGCGAATAACATTCACTGGAACCTTTGTGCTGGTGAATTTCCACCAACTTTTCAAACCGCGCGCGCAGAGCATGGGTTGCCGCACTGTGGCCGGTGGTCTGAAAAGCGCCACCCATACCAATGTTGGAATTATGCGGAATAGCCAGCACCCGACAGCCGTCACTCTCTTTGCACTGGGCATCAAGCCCTTCCCAGAGTTTCTCTTGGGTCGGCTGATCAAAAGAATTTATCGCCTGTTCGGGAACCGTATCGCTTGCGTATATCAAGTTGCGGTGCCAATGCAGATTACCTGGCGAGGCTGTCCATTCGCTCGCCACAAACGCTGTAAACTCGCACGGGCTGTTGGCCGCGTTTGCCGCATCAATACTGCGTTGCCACAACGTTCGCTCAGCCACACGGCATTGCGCGTCGTCGACCAGACAGTTGCGCTTGCCGCTAACAATGAGCGGCAGAAACATCTGCACAAAGCCGCGCGTAGACTTTTCATTCGCCGCTGCCGCCAGTTCTTTGCAGTAGGGCCGCTCCGGTTCAGAGAGGCAGACCTGAGTCAGGCCAAAGTACTCGGCATGGTCGGTGACGGCGGCAAAGTCGAGTGGCCGCTTAAGCTGGTGCGTGCCGCCTGTGTGCAACTTTGAGGGACCACCACGAGCAAAAACGTAAGCGTCTTCCGGTGTTTGGGTCGTATTTAACACATAGGCGTCCATCGAGAACGCGGTGTGCGTATGCAGATCGCCCCAGAAGATGCGTCGGTCATCTGCCGTTGTTGCTTGGTCGCGCACGCAACGCTCATCTTGCGGCGCCTGTTGTTCGGCAAACACCGACAGCGAGGCGAGGAGAGCGAAATTGGCAAACACTCCCATGCAAGCTGCTCTACGCATTCTGTGTTTTGTCCTGTGGTGCACTCTGCTGTCCCTCGTCTAGTCCACTAACGCCTGATACACCCGAGCCCGCAATTCGCGCCGAATGGGGTAGGTCGACGACGGCATGAGCTGGGTAAAGAATACGGCATAAAGCTCTTCGTCCGGGTCGATCCAAAAGAAGGTACTGGCCGCGCCACCCCAGTGATGCTCCCCCACCGACGTCACTATATGGGCTTTAACCGGGTCCAACACCACCGCCCAACCTAAACCAAAACCAATGCCGTCGTAACTGGTCTCACTCCAGACCGGCTGCCCCATAGCGGCCATATCCCGATTGTCTGGGAGCTGATTGAGGCGCATAAACTCAACGGTTTTGCGGCCGAGCAAGCGCACGCCATCAAGCTCGCCTCCGTTCAACAACATCTGACAAAAACGACCGTAGTCGCTCATGCTGCCTGTCAGTCCACCACCGCCCGAGTAGAGCGTGGCGGGTTGTAAATAGCGGCTGTTAGTCGAGCTTTCGAGCTGCTTCAAGCCACCACGATCAGCAGCGCCAACCGCTGGCTTGGCCGCACTGGCAACGGTGCTCATATCGCCACCAGTGAGTGGTGCGTATAGCGCTGAAAATCGGCTGTGATTTGCCGGCTCAACATGAAAGCCGGTGTCATTCATTGCTAGCGGCGTAAAAATTTCCTGCCCCAGAAACTCAGCCAGAGTCTGCCCCGACCAGATCTCGACCAAGCGCCCAAGCACGTCGCTGGCCACACTGTAATTCCACTGACTGCCGGGCTGACAGATCAACGGCAGTTCTGCGAGGCGTTCGATCCACTGCGCGAGCGTGCCGCCCGCACCCGGAAACTCGATGCCCTGCTCACGGTACGCAGCGTCAACAACGTTGGTGTGCATAAACCCGTAGGTCAAACCGGCAGTGTGCGTCATCACCTGCCGCACGGTAATGGGCTGATCAACCGGCACGGTGCTGTCGATATCAGCGTCACCACCGACCCAGACCGGGGTATCGGCAAACTCGGGCAGGTACGTCGCCAAAGCATCGTCAAGCTGAAAGGCACCACGCTCATAAAGCATCATCGCGGCCACTGTTGTGACGGGTTTGCTCATAGAGAACATGCGCACAAGGGTGTCGCGATTGAACGGCGTTTTTGCGCCTACATCTGCGAAACCTGCGGTCTCGAAATAGCCCACCTTACCGCGCCGGCCAATCAGCACCCCAGCACCCGCTAAACGGCCACCGTCCACCTGCTCGTTAAGCCATTGGGTCACTCTGGCCAGCCGATCCGGCGCCAGCCCAACCGCCGCACCATCAAATTCTGTTCTGTCGGTCATACGCCCCTTCCCCAGTCCATCACCTCTCCAATAGCGCTCTAGCATAGGAGGAATAGGGGGCGAGCTGCCAGTATTGATAAACGGGGTAACAATTTATGGTTTTGGCTGTCTTAATAGCCGTATCAAACCCACTCAGGAGGCATGCGACAGTGACAAGACGCTCTCTAACACCAGCGCCCAGAGTCTTTTTACTCGTGGCAGCGCTCCTCAGCATCCTGTTATCACCACTCGCAACAGCAGACCTGCAATACCATTGGGAAGACCACTTTAGCTCGACTGAACGGCACAAGCTGAAGACCTGGCTGAACGAGACCCATAACGCACTGGAGCAGCTGGTTGGCGAACTGCCGTTCGTCACTCATCTCTATATGAAGCGGACCAGTGCGGGCGAACCGGTACCTTGGGCGCACACCGAGCGCTCAAACATTCAGGGCGTGCACTTTCACGTTGATCCCTCCTATTCGCTGCAAGAGTTTCGCGACGACTGGACCGCACCTCACGAACTGAGCCACCTCGTGCTGCCCTATGTTGGTCGCGACAACTCCTGGTTTGCGGAGGGCTTTGCAAGCTACATGCAGTATCAGGTGATGCACCAGATGGGTGTGCTCAGCACGGCTGCCATGAAAAAACGTTACGCCCGGAATCTCGATAAAGCCGAAGGTCGCTACTCCCACGTCAGCATGCCGTTTGCCGAAGCAGCCCCCAAATTGCGCGCCGAGCGCAACTACCCCACCATGTACTGGGGTGGGGCCGCGTTTTTCCTGCAAGCAGACGACTCGCTGATGGCAAAAGGCGAAGCTGGCCTGGTAGCCGCTTTGAAGCAATACACGCAGTGCTGCCGAATGCGTAGCCATACCCTCGCTGACGTTGTGGCGACACTCGATAAACTGTGTCAACAAACAGAATTGTCTGAGCTGCTGACCAAATTTAGAACTGATAGCGGTTTTCCCAAACATCAAGGAATGGACATGGGTCCTTCTGCACCAGAAGCGCAGAGCAAGGCAACACAACAGCACGACCAAAATTTAACGAAGAACCGGGGATAACAACCAATGGGTTGGTACGCAAACAACATTTTGCCAAAACTAATTGAAGCCGGCTGCTCGCAACCCTTGCTGATGAAGCTGCGAGCGCAATATGTTCCCCAGGCTAACGGCCGAGTGCTTGAGATTGGCATTGGCACCGGGCTGAATCTTTCTTACTACGACAAAGATAACGTGGAATTGACCGGACTCGATCCTGCCGCTGAACTCACCGGGCATGCCCAGCAACGCGCGCAAGAGTTGCAATTGTCTATCGACATGCTGGGTGTCTCTGGCGAATCCATTCCGGCTGAAGACAAGGCCTTCGACGCACTGGTTTGCACCTGGACACTCTGTTCGATACCCAATGTCACAAAGGCGCTAGAGGAAATGTACAGAGTAGTGAAGCCTGGTGGCAAACTGTTCTTCATCGAACACGGCGCCTCACCCGATACAAATATCGCCCGCTGGCAACAACGCGTTGAACCGCTGTGGAAGCGCATCGCTGGTGGCTGCCATCTGACCCGTGCCGCAGATGAACTCATTGCCGATGCAGGCTTCCACATCGCAGAAATGAAAAGTGAATATTTACCGGGGCCGCGAATCGCGACCTTCATGACTCATGGTGTCGCTGTCCGAGCCAGCACTACTCTCTAATGCAGAACGGCGTCATCGTCGGGCAGGTGTTCCTGTGGGTTCGCACCGGCCTGCTCAAACGCAGCGGTCATCGACTCCTGCACACAGGCTGCACAACAACCTTCTGACACCATATCTTCGACGAGATAGCTAAGAACATCGTAAATGCTGTAGCTACCTTCGCTGGTCTCGTCGAATCGCCACAGCACATCTTTCATGGTTTGCACGGCAGCCTGAGCGCGCGCATCGTCGCGCGCTCTGCTGAGTTCGTCACCACCTTGCTCGCTATCTCCGGCGTTTGTATCACCGGTCTCTTTAGAATCAGTCACGGCAAGCGGCTCCCAAAAAAGAAAATTTGCGCGG
>JALZVT010000122.1 GCA_023300545.1 Pseudomonadales bacterium | reverse complement strand
GCGGTACGGCGGTTGTGCGCAAAACGCTGCCGGAGGGGTGGGCCGAGATTGACAGCACGCGCATCGACTGGCCGAGCGCAATCGACGACATTCCGAATCCCTATGACTACGAACCGAATCAGGGCAAGGCCGAAGCCGGTTATGCCGTGCCTGATGAAAACGAACCTCGACCTGTGCGTATCGTCCCGCTGCCGCTTAAATCGAAGGAGGATGCGCGGGAGCCGCTGCGGCTTGAAAGCACCTATGTGCGGTTGCCGTCGTTTGAGAAAGTGAAGAACGACCCGATACTGTACGCACACGCCTCGCGGGTTTTGCACCAAGAGTCGAACCCGCATAATGCGCACACTCTGGTGCAAAAGCATGGGGTGCACGAGATTTGGGTGAACCCACCGCCGATACCACTGACCACTCCTGAGATGGACTACATCTTTGGCTTGCCGTACCAGCGACGGCCGCATCCGATTTATGGCGACGCCAAAATCCCTGCCTACGAAATGATTAAAACCAGCGTGAATATTATGCGCGGCTGCTTTGGCGGTTGTACGTTTTGTTCGATTACCGAGCACGAAGGTCGGGTGATACAAAGTCGATCACAAGAGTCGATCATTAATGAGATCGAGGAAATACGCGACAAAGTGCCTGGTTTCACCGGCACCATATCTGACCTTGGCGGGCCGACTGCCAATATGTACAAGCTGCAGTGCGTGAGCGATGAGGTGCAGGCGAACTGTCGACGCTTGTCCTGTGTCTATCCCACGATCTGCAAAAACCTTGATACCGACCACGCACCCACTACAGCTCTGTATCGAGCGGCGCGTTCGGTTCCTGGTGTGAAGCGTGTGTTAATCGCGTCAGGTTTACGGTATGACCTAGCTGTTCAGGACGAGGAATACGTTGAAGAACTGGTGACTCATCACGTCGGTGGTTACTTGAAAATTGCACCGGAGCACAGTGAAGAAGAGACGCTGAATTTAATGATGAAGCCCGGCATGGGTTCTTATCACGCGTTCAAGAAACTGTTTGAGAAGTTTTCCAAAGCGGCGGGTAAAAAACAGTATCTGATACCGTATTTTATCGCGGCTCATCCCGGTTCCAGCGACGAAGAAATGCTGAAGCTTGCGTTGTGGCTGAAAGATAATAAATTTCGGGTCGATCAGGTGCAGACCTTTTATCCGTCGCCGATGTCGCTCGCGACAGCAATGTACTACTCCGGTCGCAATCCGTTGAAACCGCTGAAGTACAAGCGGGGGCAGATTGTTAAAACCGCAAAGACGCTACCGGAGCGTCGCCTGCAGAAAGCTTTTCTGCGCTACCACGACGAAGGCAGTTGGGGCTATCTGCGTGATTCTTTGATTAGCATGAATCGACGTGACCTTATTGGTGATGGACCCGGCAAGCTTGTGCCCGCGGCGGGAACGGGGAGAGGTCGGGGTAGTAACGGCGGCAGCAGCAAAATGCGCAGCTCTGGCAACACAAGCAATAATTCAGCCGGAGCTACATCTGCACGTAAAAAATCGGGCCAGCGACCGGCCGCGCGTAAATCAGGCTACCAGAAGGCTCGCGGCGGGCAGTGGAGCACGCGAGATACCTAAGTAGAGGCAGTATTGAGTACTCACCCAACGACCCAAGAGCTAGCTATGAGCGAAGTAGAACGCGCGGCAACCTGTCCCTTGCATCAAATCAGCCCGATGCATCCCGAGCTCTTGGCCTGTCCTACCGGGCTGAATACCCGATTGCGTAGAGAAGCGCCGGTGTTCAAAGATTCTGTGAGTGGCATCTATTTCGTCTCTCGATACGCTGACGTTGTCTCGATGGCAATGGACCACAAGACCTTCTCGAGTGTGATCACAGGCCCTGCTGGTCGTGGGACCAGCAACCTCGATGATCCCGAACTTGCTGAGATCATGGGTGAAGGGTATCCGAACGTAGACACCATGCTGACCCAGGACCCGCCTCTGCAACGGCGTTATCGAAAGTTTGTTGATGGCGCGTTCTCGCCTAAAAACCTGAAAGCGCTTGAACCCTACATAGAGCAGACTGCCAATAAATTAATTGACCAAATGCTCGAGAAAACCGCTCGAGGTGAGTCTGTGGAGTTCCTCGAAGATTTTGCGGCACCCCTGCCTCTCACGGTGATAGCGAGTCAGATTGGGGTGCCTCTTGACGATTTGCATCTACTGCGAAAGTGGACAGCTGCGTTTATTGGCAATCTGTCGCAGCAGCTGGATCGTGACGGAACCTTGCAAGCCGCGCGCGATATTGTCGAGTTCCAACACTACTTTGTCGAGAAAATGGATGAGCGGCGCGCTCGGCCGGCTAACGACATACTGTCAAAAGTAGTGAACGCCAGCATCAACGGCGAGCAGCCATTGAACAATGCTGAGTGCTTGTCGATGCTGTCGCAAATCATGGTGGCGGGTAATGAAACCACCGCTTCAGCCTTTACCGAGACCATGTTGCTGCTCATTAACAATCCGCAACAGTGTCAAAGCCTTTACGCCAATCATGATGAGGATATGATCCACCGGATGGTTGAGGAGTCGCTGCGAATCTCGAGTCCATCCGCCAATATGTTCCGGCGAGCAACGCGTGATGTGGAGCTGGGTGGGGTTGTTATTCCCGAAAATGCACTGTGTTTTGCACGGTTTGGCGCGGCCAATCAGGATGAGGCAACCTTTCCTCGGCCGTTAGAATTTGATCTGATGCGCGACAATCTTCGCGAACAGGTGGCGTTTGGTAAGGGGGTTCACCATTGTCTAGGCGCGGCGCTGTCGCGGCGCGAACTGAAGGTCTCGTTTCGAGTGATTTTTGCCCGCCTGACCAACTTTCGCTTGCCAGCTGATCAGTCCGCGCCGAACTTTGCGCCGAACGCCCTGCTGCACGGGCTGACCCACATGCCGCTGGCGTTCGACGTCGTGCAGACTCCCTAGCCTGCGTTCATGCTCTGGGAGATCACGGCGTAGCCTGTGGTTGCTTCCAGACGCTTGGCGACTACCGCCTGATACTCTGCGCTGTGGTACCAGCCGTGAGCGGCCTCGGTGGATTCAAACTTGATGATGACCGTCTGTGAGCCGGGAGCGGTGCCCTCAATGGCTTCTGCTGCGACATCAAAGGCCACAAGTTCTGCGCCGTGGGCGGCGAGGGTGGGGCCAGCGCCCTGCTGATATTCGGCGTACAGCGCCGGATTGGTAATCTGATATTGAGCGATAAAGTAAGCCGCCATGGTGTGTCTCTCTCTCTTTTTTGGACTGCAGATTGTTCGTTGCGAGACCAGATCCGTCAATGTTCGGTTGCGGCGCGGCTGAGGGTTGCAGGTTGGGGCCTACCTTGCGCCCAAGTAGTCAGAGACGGATGGCTTGATAGGGCTTAAGTCTTTGTAATATATGGATAAATAAAACATACTCAAATGAATGTATTATTCAGCAGGTCGTCTTTCGATGATGTCATCGATGCTTGGGTTAGCAGGGGTTGCTGTCACTGCGGTCAGACGATCGCCCCAGCCCCGTTTCCCGTGATTCCAGTCGCAGTCCCATAGCCTCGAATTGCCTAAAGTCGCAGCTCATATATAGATACTGAGGTTTAGCGCCGGGTAATCCTAGAATTGCCAATCCGCGCGTCGCCAGCCAATGACCGCCCTAAGTCACGACCAGCCCCGGGTTCCGGGCAAATGGACCCGCACAGCCGGTTTCAGTCTGATTGAGCTGAATTTGGTGGTTGCGACTATTGCGATAGTTGCGTTGCTGGTAGCGCCCACGCGAGCGCCCGCTGAAAATGCGCAAGCGGAAATGGCCGGCGTTGTACTGGAAAACGCGCTGCGTTTTGCGCGTGATAAGGCCGCTCAGGAGCAGAGTTTTTATGGTGTGATGCTAACGGAGGTCGGTCGGCATGCCGTCGTTTTTCGAGCGGATCCTAATGATCCCGCGGCGCGACTAGACGTTTACAACCCATTAACCAAGGCGCTCTATCGCATCGATTTTGGAGTCTCGCTTCGGGCGCAGTTCACCTGGGCCGGCATCAGCGGTGTCCCAGCGCCCACATCAGTCTGGCGGGATGGTTTGGCAACCTGTGCCGACCCGACAATTATTCTATTTGACCCAAGCGGTGTAACGCGGTGCGCCAATCCGTACGGCGCGCGCATTCAAGATGTGACTGTTCAGGTCGGAGCGCAGCGCTCGCAGGTTGAGCTCAGCATAGATCCTTACTCGGGTCGGGTGTCTCGATTGTGATTACACAGCGCGGATTTTCACTCGTTGAAGTGCTGGCTGTACTCATCTTGCTGGGCCTGGTGCTGGTCCCGGCGATGCGCACACTCGAAGGCGCTCTGCAGGTCGAGACGGTGAACCGGGAAGCGCTAGAGGCAGACTATCGGTTAATCGATCGTGCTGAGTTTCTGCTGGCTGAGCCATTTGAGACATTGGCCGATGCGGCGCTCGGTGAAACACTGGAGAGCTCATATTCTGATGTTGCAGGTACTCCTAGTCGCCGACTGGTTTATATCTCGGGTTATGACGCTGACAATGCAGACGCTGATAACAATGATGCGACCGGTGCTGACGAGGGTATTTTTAAAATACGCCTTGAGTTGGAAGCAACATCGACCGCTGTGACCTTACTTCGAGCCGACAGCCTGTGACCTCGCGAGCTAACACCGGCTTTACGCTGGTCGAACTCTTGCTGGCATTGGCATTGGGCGCGCTGGTTATGCTTGGGCTGCAGCGTTCGCTCATCATGAGTGCAAGCGTTAGCGAGCAGGTTAATGATGGCATTGCGCTGGATCGTTCTGTTCGATTTGCCTTTGACCGGGTTGTGCAAAACCTACGGAATACGTCTGAGCTGGTTTTGCCGTTGCCTGATGATCCTGGGACCGACTGGCGGGAAGACATCCGATCAGAGTCTGTACCGGCGTCACCGCCTACTGGAAGTAGCAGCAAAGACACGGCAGTGCTCGCGATGGCATTGCCGTTCACTGTGGACAGTAATAACGACGGCTTCGCTGATGCAGACAATGATCAGGACGGACGGCTCAACGAAGATTGGCCGGCGGACAGCACCAATGATAACGCGAGCGGTCTGGTTGGAATCGACGACGATGGCGATGGCCTTGTGGACGAGGAGGCCGATACTGAAAGCGATGATGAGGCCGGGCCTGCCAACGACGACCCACATAATAGCGTGGACGACAATGGTAACGGTTTTGCTGATGAAGACCCTGGTAATGACATGAACGGTGACGGGGCGCCAGGCAGAGCAAGCGTAGACGATGATGGTGACGGCCTAATTGATGAAGGCGGTCTGAATGACGATGACGAAGATGGCCCTGCAGATGAAGACTGGCTGGACACTGTTGTTTATTACTTGAATGGCGACGAACTTATCGAACGACGCTCAGTGCCCTGGGACGCCAGCGGTGACGGCTCGATCGATGGCAAAGATTATGTGACCTCGGTGGTAGCCAGCGGAGTGAGTTATTTTTCGGTGCAACGATTGCGGCCCAGAATTGGCGGGCGGTTGCTGGTTGAGGTGCAGCTCGATCTGGTGGACGCTACCGGTCGAACGGTTTCATTGCGTAGCCGGGTGCGCGTTGCCCGTGCTGGTGGCAGGCGATCGTGACAGGGTTCGAGATTAATCGTCTGGGGCGGCGGAGGCAGCAAGGTTATCTATTGTTAGCCGTTTCGCTTGGATTGATTGTACTTTCTATGTTTGCCTTATCTGCGTTGGAAAAAGGGCAAGGTGAATCCCAGTTGCGCGCTGCTAATGCAGCGTCTAGCAACGCGCGCTACGCCGCCCAGGCTGGTCTGGCAAAAGCCCAGTGGCAACTGAACCAAAATGCGGTCTGTAGTGCTTACCAAAGCGTTGTTGACACCCAGGTCGGCGAGTTTACGGTGACCGCCAACGTAACACCAAACAACGGCTCTCCGGTTGTCATTCATTCTCGTGCTGAAAATTCGGCGGGAGTCGTTGTTGAGTTAACCCGGGACGCTGTGCCCGTAGCTCGAGCCTCTGAGACGGTGGTTCTTGTTCCCGGTAAGGCGGGCTACGACACCCATGTGCGTGGTGATGATATTGACAAAAAAGATGGTGGTAATAAGGACTTGGTCGTGGGCATCTGGCTTCCGCGAATCGGTTTACTGAAGTTTGAACTGCTGGAGGTGCCTGTTGGTGCTCGTGTGCTGGAGGCGTCCCTTGAGCTTAACTACGAAAGCGTTTCACAGGCAGACCCTGGCGCGACTTTATCGGTTTACGCGATGCGGCAGCCATGGCGCGAAGGTCAGGCCAGTTATGCAAATGCCCGCAACTCAGTGGCGTGGAGCTTTCCCGATGCCTATGACGGAGGTGATTTGATTGAAGCGGTGGAGCTGTCTACCGAGGCTTTTGGCCCAGTAGGATTTGATGTTACTCGGCTGGTTCGGGCCTGGGTATCTGGCCAGCGAGCAAACCACGGTTTGGCGCTTGTTGCTGACGACGGCTTGATAACAAGCGCAAAATTCAGTTCGGGCGATGACGATGACGCATCGAAGCATCCGCGACTCACCATCACTTACGCCTGTGAATGTGGTGTGGTCTGCGTTCAGGGTGGTGCCGATCTCGACGTGTTGTTATTCGTTCAAAAAGGCAATGACCCCAGCGGTGCGGATGAAAAAAGAATAGCGTTGCTTGAGTCTTGGGGCTATTCCGTATCGATAATAGACGATAACGCCTCGGCCGCCGATATTGCGAGTGCTGTTGCGCAAGCCGCGGTTGTCTATGTGTCTTCGTCCGTCGACAAGAACGAACTATTTGGTGATCTGGCGGGGTTACCTATTGGTGTTGTGAGTGAGCGTGCTGAACTGCTTGGCGAAATAGGTTTTGCGACCAGCTACAGCGAGGTGTTGCTGAATGGCGTTAGTCTTACTGACGTGTCGCACTACATTACCTTGGGGCAGGTCGCGAACGCCTTTGTGCAGTTGACCGATGGCAACAAGGACTATCACGTGCTGCAGGGCGCTATTGCCAGCGGCGCTCGACGCCTGGCTGCGGAGCCAAGTGCATCTGCCGAACCCTCACTTTCGGTACTTGAAGTGGGAGCTGTGCGCGAAGACGGCGCGCTCTCAATTGCCCGTCGCGTGAACCTGCCCTGGGCGGGCGAAGACGAAGGGTTTGATGTCAATAAACTCACAATCGATGGGCGGAAAATTCTGCGCCGTTCACTCGAGTGGGCCGCCGCCTCATCCGGCCGTTCCCCCGGTTTTCTTGATAGCTTTGCCAATCAAACCTGCGCTGTTGATCCCGACTATACGGGGTCTGTAGGTGAGGCCGATTGGACGGGAAGTCACTGGGTTGAGGGTGGGGATGATGGCGCCTCTTGCGCGGGGAAAATTCGACTCGCTGATGACACCGGTGTTGCTGATGGGGCGAGCAAGCGACTCCTGTTTGCGGGTGACGCAGAAATGGTGCGGGCAGTGGATTTGACGGGCTACAGCGCCGCCTATCTTCGGCTGCGCTATAGGCGGTCTGGTACCTTCTTTCCCACTCAGCGAGTGCGGGTGTTAGCTTCTGCAGACGACACTTTCTTCACCGAGATCGGCACTCTCACTGGTTTTTTTGGCTCCTCTGACTATATGAGCACAATTGCTGACATCACGCCGTTTATATCGCCCACAACTCATATTAAGTTAGTGTCTGAGTTTTTGAGTGAAAGCATGCGTATCTATATCGACGACGTGTCCGTGAGTGACGTTCCTCCTTAAAACTTGACTTAAGCTTGGCCAGAGTCTGGTCGCAGCCTATGCACACGACATGTCATACTGTCCGGGGAAAAGATAGGGATAGAGACGTGACAGAAAATACCTCAGTAGTGCTCGCGCGTAGGCCACAGGGCAAACCACAGCCGGAAGACTTTCAGCTTAGTCAGTCCGTGTTACCAACCTCACTAAAGCCCGGTCAGTTGTTGCTAAAAAATCATTTCATTTCGCTTGATGCGGGCTTTCGCAACTGGATGGATGAAGGGTCGGGTGATGCGGTGTTACCGGCGATGGCGATCGATGCGCCTGTTATGGGCCTGGTGTTGGGGCAGGTCGAACAAACTGAACACAAGCAATACACCGTCGGCGACTGGATTATGGCGCGCTTGGCGTGGCAGCAATATTCCATAACCGACGCTAGTGATTTTCTTATCAAGGTGCCAGTTGATGACGGCTATCCACCTAATTATTTCCTCGGCGTTCTGGGTGACACGGGTTTGTCGGCCTACTTTGGTATGCTCGATATCGGTAAGCCCAGTGACGGTGAAACGGTATTAGTCAGCGCTGCCGGTGGCGCGGTTGGCAGCATTGCTGGTCAAATAGCCACGCTCAAAGGTGCGCGCGCCGTCGGCATCGCTGGCGGTGCCGCTAAGTGCGCGCGATTGGTTGCCGAGTTGGGTTATGCCGCGTGCATAGACCATCATGGGGATGTCGCCGCGCAACTGGCCGAGCACTGTCCCGAAGGTGTTGACGTCTATTTCGATAACGTGGGTGGCCCGCTGCTAGAAACCGTACTCGATCATATTGCGCTCGGTGCCCGCATTGCTTTGTGTGGTGCTGTTGCGACCTATGGTGACCCCCAGCCCGGACCATCCAACCTGTTTCAGCTGACTACTCGCGAAGCGCGCATGGAAGGCTTTTTTGCGCACACACAGGTTGAGCGCTACCCGGCCGCGCGAGCAGAACTTGCGGGTTGGCTTGAGCAAGGGAAAATTGTTGCACCGGAGTATCGACTGCACGGCATTGAGCAGGTGGGCCCCGCGTTTTGTGATCTGTTTGCCGGTAGAAACTTCGGCAAAACGGTGGTTGAGCTCTAACTGTTGAGCTCTAACTGTTGAGAGGGGCCGCTAGCTCTTGCTCCAACTCGCTGCAGTGAGCAGGTGTTTACGCAGGGGCTTTAATGACAGCGCCAAACCCGTTATTGCAATGCTGTAGTTGATGGCGGCCAGGGTCGACAATGACAGGTCGATAGCGTCTTCACGCTGAAAAACGTAGTCGTTCATCATTGCTATAATGAGGGGCGCAAACAGATAGGACAGAAAAGACACGCAGATCAGATAGATCGCAATCAGTTGTCCGCGCATTCTGTTGGGAGCAATTGCCTGCAGAGCGGCGTTGCTTAAACCGGCAGGCATAGCCATCAAGAAGGTGATCGGCACGACCAACGCCAGCGCGAGATAGGCATTATCAACGAGCGGCATGATGATCGCGATTGGCGCCAATAGAATGGTGCACCACAGCGTTAGCCGCATTGGTGCATCGCCCTGTCCGCGACGAATCATTACGCCGGCGTAGTAGCCGACCCAGATGCTCCCGGCAAGGCCCAGTACAATGGCGATCAAACCGTAGCTAATGCCAATTTCTGTGCGAGTCCAGTCGTGCTTGCGAACAAAAAACTCGACCACCCAAGTCAGGAAGGCGAAGCCCTGCACCGATAGGCACAGGTAGGCGAGAAAGTGTCGCCAAAGGTAGTCCCAGCGAGACGTCACGAAGGCCCAAACTTCGGCCGTGCTGTAGCCTTCGGCTGACTCGCCCGGCGCTTGCCGACGAGCGGGTTCGCGCATGGTAAACATGGCAAGCGCTAACAACACGCCGGGTAACCCTACTAACACCAGTACGGTTTGCCAGGAGTACATTTCGCCAAAGCCCGGCAGGCTGAGTTGCGGCCGCGCCTCTAGATAGTCAATGAGTGGGCCGCCGACGATGCTGGCGATGCCGGTGCCAAGAAAGGGCGCAGTTGCCACGATGCCGTAGGCCAACGGCAAGCGTTCACGTGCCCAATAGTCAGCAAGAATCGATGTGGTGGCCGGGCCGAGTGCAGCCTCGCCAATGCCGACGCCCATGCGGGCCATAAACAGATGCCAATAGGTGTTGGCAAAGCCCGCCATGGCTGTCATGGCGCTCCAGCCAAATATGCCAGCGGCGATCAGGTTGCGGCGGTTATAGCGATCGGCGATGCGCGCTAGCGGTAACGAGGCGAAGGTATAGAGAAACGAGAAGGCGAGGCCAATGATCAGCGAAATCTCGGTGTCGCTGAGGCCGCCAAGATCGCGTTTGATCGGCCCGATCATGACGTTGAGTATTTGCCGATCAATAAATGACAGGGTGCCGGCAACCGTCAGCAGTATTACCACGTAATACTGCCGGGCGGAGGAGTAAACCTGATCTACCGGGGCTTCTGAGTTGCTGATGGTCGCGCTAGCCGATCGTGTTGGTGGATGTTGCGCGGGCCACCAGTTCGTGGCGTTTGATTTTCCAGCCCTGTGGCGTTCGTTGCATGATGCTGTTGTAGGTTGCCCATAGCGTGAAGGTCTCGTTGGCGGGCTCTTTCTTCAGGTGCCAGGCTTGGACATCAGTGCGGCAATGGGCTTCATCACCGCTGATGCTGGCAAGCTGTGGCCCCAGCATGTGCTGCGTTGCGCTATAGGCGCCCAGAGCGCCCATCACGTATTCGGTCCAGGCATCGCCGCCGTGCATGGTTTCGGCACCAAAGCCGACAATTTCGACGTCGTCAGCAAAACAAGCCCGGTACATCGCAAAGTCGCGTTCGTCGACCCCACGGGCGTAGCTTGCCATGACATCCTGACAGGCCAGCCGATCGGCTACCCAGGATGCGCTGTCTGTGGTGTTGTCGATTGTGTTGTTTGTTGTGGTCATGTTCCTCCCCGAACTGGCCTGATCTGTCGTGGGTGACAGGTGATCCCTAGAGTACACAATTTGCGTTAATCTGAGCCACGGGAAACAACATAACTCGCTCAGGCGAATTCAAGGGGAGAGAAATGGGACGATTAGACGATAAAGTGGTGCTGATAACCGGGGCAGCCAGTGGTATTGGCGAAGGCACGGCGCGACAGGTAATCGAACAGGGTGGCAAGGTGGTTATTGCCGACCTGCAGGCTGACAAGGGCGTAGCGCTGGCGTCAGAGCTAGGTAGCCATGCAACCGCAATCAAGTGTGATGTGACCCTCGAAGAGGACATCGCAGCTGCCGTAGATCATGCTGTTGCGCACTTCGGTCGACTAGACGGTATGGTGAACAACGCCGGCATCGTCGGGGCCGTTGGCAAGGTGGCCGAAACGGATGTGGCAGCCTTCGATTTCACGATGAACATTCTGGCTCGTGCGGTATTTCTGGGTATGAAGCACGCAGCGCGGGTTATGCAGCCCCAAAAGTCGGGGTCGATCGTGAGTCTCTCAAGCACTGCGGGTGTTATTGGCGGCCTTGGGCCGCATGCGTACACCATGGCTAAGCATGGCGTGGTTGGACTCACCAAATCAGTCGCGAGTGAACTCGCCGCAGACCGAATTCGAGTCAACGCCGTGGCGCCAGGCAATACGGTGTCAGCGATGACCAGTGCGGTTATCGCCGGCGATCCAGAGGCCACAGAGGCTGCTGCCGAATCGATTGCCAGCGGTTCGCTGCTTGGCATAGCCGGCATGCCAATAGACATCGCGCTGGCCATTACCTATTTGCTCAGCGAAGAAGCCCGCTATATTTCAGGCCACACGCTGGTGGTTGACGGGGGTCAAACCACCAACGGCATGGCGGGTGGTTTCAATACCGCGGAGCCCGATCTCATTCGAGAGAATGGGCAGACCGGTATGGCCGATTAGGGAGGGCGCCGTATGGCTGTGCAAAGTTCGATTGAGTCGCGCTTGCAGGTGCTCGAAGATATCGAGGCTATTCGCAAGCTCAAAGCGCGCTATTGCCAGCTGTGTGATGACGATCATGATCCCGACGGGTTGGCTGCGCTGTTTGTTGCTGATGCGGTCTGGGAGGCGACGGTCAGTGGCCGCTACGAAGGTCTGGAGGCGATCAAGGGTTTCTTTACGCAGCTCAGGGGCAGTGGCCGAATTCGCAATTCCGCGCACAACGCGATCAACCCGATCATTGAGGTTGCTGGCGACACGGCCACCGGTATGTGGCGGTTAATCATGTTGTACACCGCAAACGTCGAAGAGCCGTTGCCAGCGTATTACCGAATCATTGGTTGGTATCGAGAGACCTACGTTCGCACCCCGGTCGGCTGGCGATTTCAGACGCTGTTCTGCCAGGTGGAGGAAAGCGCGCCCTATTTGACGCTGTCTGAGGATGCGTTGGTTGTCTGATTCTGACCAGATCAGAGTCAGTTTCAGTATTTTATTTTTGTTTAAGAGAGGTTAGGAAAACCATGTTGGACAGACTGTTTGGATTAGATGGCGAAGTTGCTGTTATTACCGGTGCTGGACGAGGGATTGGCGAAGGCATTGCAAAGGTGTTTGCAGAGGCGGGAGCGCATGTTGTGCTGGCTGCGCGGCGAACCCATGAGATCGAGCGCGTTGCGCAAGAGATCAACTCAGCGAATGGTTCGGCGCTCGCAGTAACCTGCGATGTCACCGATTCAGCTAACGTGAACGCGTTGGCTGAAGCGGCGGTGAAGCACTTCGGTAAACTGAATATCTGGGTAAATAATGCCGGCGGTTCTCCGCTGCAGGTCCCGCTAATGGAATTGCCTGAGGAGGAGTGGGACGCCACCCTCGCGCTCAATCTGTCAGCCGTATTTCACTGCACTCGAACGGCCGCAAACCACATGGAAGACGGCGGTCGAATATTGAATATTTCATCGATTGCCGCGCGCAGCGCCATTGCTGGCAGCGGTCACTACAGTGCGGCGAAGGTGGGTGTGAACATGCTTACTCAGGCGTTTGCCAATGAACTGGGGCCGCGTGTGCGAGTAAATTGCGTCATGCCTGGCGCGGTGCCCACCGAGATCATGATGAAGGCGATGAAGCTCACCGAGAACGATTTACCAAAACTCGAAAAAATGTTGAAGTTACCCGCTGGGCGACTAGGCACTCCAGAAGATCTTGGTGCCTCAGCTCTATACCTGTGTTCACCCGCATCAGGTTGGGTGACTGGTCAAAGTATTGCCATCGATGGAGGAATGTAAGCGTGGATAATCGTCGTGTAGTTTTAGTTGAGCGCCCAACCGGTCTGGTTGAGGCCAGTCATTTTGCCGTTGAAACGGTTGAGCTACCTGCGCTTGAAGAGGGGCAGGTGCGGGTCGAGGTGTCCCACGTATCGGTCGATGCGTTTATTCGCACGACGCTTGGAGGTGGTGGTTTTCACGGCCAGGCCGGTATGCGTGAGCCGGTGATGGCGCTGGGTGTGGGTAAGGTTGTGGAGAGCGCTGCTGCAGAGTTGGCCGTTGGTGACTGGATTACGGGGGCCACCATGGCCCAGTCGGTCGCGCAGGGACCTGCGGCGATGTTCCAAAAAATTGAGATCGGTAATCAACCGCCATCGATGTTTCTCGGCTTGTTGGGCGTGACCACAGGGCTAACGGCGTACGCCGGTATGGTTCGCGTTGGTGGTGTGAAAGCGGGCGACACGGTTGTGGTGTCGGGTGCTGCGGGTGCAGTTGGAACGGTAGCCTGTCAGCTTGCCAAGCATTCTGGCGCCAAGGTGATCGGCATTGCCGGCGGTCCGGAAAAAACCAAGTGGCTGACAGATACCATTGGTATTGACGGCGCAATCGACTACAAAGCGCCTGATGTCGGCGGGCAGCTCGACGCGCTGGCGCCAGACGGCGTCGATCTCTATTTCGACAACGTGGGTGGTGAACTGCTTGATATGGTGCTGGACCGTATTCGCATGGAAGCTCGCGTCGTGCTTTGTGGTGCCATCTCCCAGTACAACAACATGGAAGAAGTTCGAGGCCCTAAGCTGTATCTGCGCATTGCGGAACGGAACGCGCAAATGCTTGGCTTTACCGTGTTTCATTACGAGAAGGAATACGCCGCATTTACCAAGCAAATTCTTGAGTGGATGGACAATGGTCTGCAGTTGCCAGAGCAGATTGAAGAGGGCATTGATGCGTTTCCGAATGCGCTGAACAAAATGTTTGTTGGCGGTCACATGGGTAAGCTTTTGGTTAAACCATGATTGTCGGCTTGCACCACGTTGCGCTGGTGGTCACTGACCTCGATGCAGGCATTGCTTTCTATAGCGACCATCTCGGTTTTGAACTGGCGGATCGGTTTGAGTGGGATGGTGACAACCCGGTGATCGACGGCACCATTGGTCTGCCCGGTTCTTCAGCGCGTGGTGCCATGATGAAGACCAGCAACGCCTTTGTGGAGTTGTGGCAATACCGATTGCCACAGTCGCGAGATCGACGGGCTGATCCGAACGACCGTGGTTACTCACATATCGCCCTCCAAGTGCAGGGTATTGAGGAGGAGCACGCGCGACTGAGCGCGGCGGGCATGACCTTTGTTGGCCCCCCGGTCAATTTTGGAACCTCCTCCGCGATCTACGGCCGCGATCCGTTTGGCAACGTTGTCGAGCTGTATGAGATGCGCGATGCGAAACACCCGCAGCTGACGGCCATACACACAAGCTAACTAGCGGGGTCAGAATTGATTCTGACCGCTGTGTTGGCTTTGCTTGACTTATATTTCGATATTTAGCTAAATAACTAAATATGGCAAGCGTATTCAAAGCTCTGGCAGACCCAACCCGGCGACGAGTGTTGGTGTTGCTGCGCGACCAGCCTCGAACTGCCGGGCAGTTGGCGGAGGAATTTGCCGTGTCCCGGCCGACGATGTCGGCGCATTTCAATGTGCTGCGCGAAGCCGGGCTCGTTATTTCCAAAAAGAATGGGAAAACAATTACTTACAGCATTAATCTAAGCGTACTCGAAGAGGCGTTGCTGGGGTTTACCCAGAGCTTCGGTTTTGAGTTGCGCCTGAGTCGTCGGGTCGGATAACGGCCCTCGTCACATGAAGCAAGGAGATTTCAAGTGAATACAACAACCCAGATGGACATGGTGGTGCTTGAAGCGCCGGCGGGTCGGTTGTTTGGACTAACCCTGAGCGCACTGGTCTGGGCGCTGTCGCTCGCGACGGTGCTGGCTGGTGGGGCTATGTGCCTGTTGCGGCCGGAGCAGGCTACGGCCTGGTTGGCTGCAATGCTGTTTCTGCCGTTGCTGAGTGCCGCTTTGCGGACGATGCCTGGGCTTGCGGCCTGTGACGCTGATACCTCCGAGCGGCTATTGCGCTCGGTGCTCGCCGCTGGGTTGCTGATATTTGTGCCGCTGTTGTTGCGGCTAGTAGAAGCGCTTGGCGTGCTTGAGTTTTCGGCGGCACGGCGCTCAATTGGCGTGACATTGGGTATTGGGGTGTTACTGGCTGGCGGTTATTTTGCGCGCCGGTTGCTGGGGCTGGTTAGTCTTCGGGTCGGTACGGCGGTGGCAGCACGCATTCTACGCTTCGCCAGTTGGGGGGTTATGGCTGGTGGTTTTGGCTATGCACTTATGTGGCTTGCTGCACCGCTTGATGTGGCTAACCTCTGGGCGTCCAGCGTATTAGGGGCAGCGCTGTTGCTGGTGGTTGCCCGGTCTTTTGTCACATTCCACCTCGGTAAGCGGCGGTCTGGCTACGGCCGCTAATCAGCGAGCGGGCCAGGCGTTCACTGTTTCTGCAGATACTCATCTAGCGTCAGGTGAAAGCGCCGAATACGAGCTTCCTGGTAGTTGCCGAGGGTTTGTCCGGGCTTGCGTGCTGCCTTCATTCCAGCTCGCTGGCGCTCAAAGTTCTCGGTGTCTTGATCGAGTACAAAGGCCAGCGCGAAGCCGTCCACCGTCGTGTACGAATCGTCGATGCCTAGGCTGATTTTTTCCGCGGGTGGTGGTCGAACACCATTGTCAGGGACCGGTTGCAGCAGCATTATTTCGTGAATGCAGGTATCGACAGTTAACGGCCGGAAACGATAGATCAATGGAATAACAATGCCAGGGAAGAAGCAGGCGTTGGGGAACAGGTGGTACTCGATTGAGTCGAGCATCACGCTGTTGCTGACAGCGCTGAAATCAACGCCCATTGCGGCGCCCTTTGACTCGCGCAGGGCCGCCGCGTGGGCGTCACGGGCCGTCATGCCGTCAGGCAATGTTTGGCCCGCGTAACCGATGCCTTCAAAGAGTTCTTGCTCGCTAAGGTTGCGCCCATAGTGCGGGTTGCCACTCGATAGGTTCTGCAAGAAGCGCGTGACGTTCTTACCAAAAATATCGTACTGGGTGTTCGCCCAGCCGGAACTGCGCAAGCCTTCGGGGTGAGTAGCCAGAACGTGGAAGGCTTCCAG
The DNA here is from genome assembly GCA_023300545.1 of Pseudomonadales bacterium. GTDB lineage: Bacteria > Pseudomonadota > Gammaproteobacteria > Pseudomonadales > Azotimanducaceae > JALZVT01. The sequence goes on along the minus strand of JALZVT010000122.1, from coordinate 6,630 downwards.
AAACCCCTCCATGCACATCTTCCAGTTGCCGGGGAGAACCTTCTCGGTATGCATGGCGACATAGCGGTTTTCCAGGGGCTGATGGGCAAAGTGTTCCGGTAGAACTTCCAGAAAATCCGCTAAGGGCTCGGCGTTGTCGTCGAGGTTGATGAAGACAAAGCCACCCCAGACGTCGCTACGGACTTCGCTGAGAGTGAACTCGTCATCAACAATGTGAGGGAAATCCCAGCGGCAGGGAATTTCGCGCAGGCTGCCATCGAGTTCCCAGGACATGCCGTGAAACGGGCAGCGAAAAAACTGTTTGCCAGAACCCGTTTCACCGGGATTAAAGAAGGCCATGCCACGATGCGGGCAGGAGTTGGCGTAGGCCTTGATGTCGCCGGCTGCTGTGCGGGTTAGCACAATCGAATTTGGCCCGATGTCATACACGTAGTAGTCGCCCGGGTTAGGGATGTGTTCTTCACGGCAGGCCCATTGCCAGGTGCGTGGCCACAGCTTGTCGAATTCCTCATCGAAGAATTCTTGTGAGGTGTAGCGGGAAAAGGGCAGATCTGAGTCGCCGAGGAAGCTGTAGTTTTGCGCTTTCAGTGCGTCAGGCGTATCGATGCCAGTGGCGCTGTCGCGGGCTATGATGTCCGCAGGGCTTGGCCCCGGGCAGCGCGCCTCGCCTTTGGCAAGTTTGGGGTCGCTGGGGTCGGTGAGGCTCTGTGGCATGGCGTTGCTCCTGACGTTCAGCTACCCATATCATCACTCTGGCCGTGCGCGTTCAAGCGCGATAGGCTAGGGCTTGCGCAAAAAAAAGGGCTGGGGAGTTCATGCAGCATACCGGACGCATTCCGGATCCGTCCGAAATGGCCGACCGATGGGCGATTCAGGACGTATTGGCCGTGCATTGTCGCGGCGTAGACCGCGCCGATGAGGCAGCGCTTAAGTCCGCCTACTGGGACGATGCCGAGGTCTCTTATGGCGGATTCGAGGGGCTTGCCCACCAGTTTTGCGAAATGCTGCCGAAGAGCATTGTGCGTTTTTCGCACACGCAGCATTCGATTAGCAACGTGGTCATTCGCTTTGCTCAGGAACGCTCTGAGGTCGATCACAGCGTGACCCATGCGGCCGTTGAAACCTATGTGACGGCTTATCACTACCTGCCTGAAAGTGACGGAGTAGACACTGAAATGACCTTTCTCGGTCGTTATCTCGATCGCTTTGAGCGCCGTGGTGACAGCTGGAAGATCGCGCATCGTCAGGTGTTAATGGACTGGAACCAAAATGCGGCAAGTTCTGCGATTTGGCAGGGCCCGCCATTTGATGGGCTTGCGCGAGGTGAGCGCGCACCAGATGATCCGGCGTACCGCTTGTTCGCGATGGTGATGCCAACACATGCCAACACATAAATGACCTTAATCGAGAGAAGAGTAGTACCCATGAGTTTGATTGATCCCCACGCCAGTTGGGCGGCTCTAGACGAGGCCGCAGCCCGTTATGGCGATAGCCCGCAAGAACAGGTGATTGCCAATTTGGTGCGCGAGGTGCGCGACCATATGGCCTGTGAAATTCAGGGCGAGCTGGATGGCCTGATGGCAACGCTCACGGCCAATCCGGTGTATCACTTCTGGGGTAGCGGCGATCCCGTGCTGCTCGAGGGCCGCGCGATGGTCGAGGGCTTTTACCGAGACATGATGGCGCGTCGGGGCAACCAGTTTGAAGTTGTTATCGACAATGTCATTGCGTCGCCAACCCACGTTGTCACCGAAGGGCAGGTGAAGCAGGTTTATCTGGCCAGCGCGATTCTTGCTAATGGTATTGAAGACGTTGGCCCAATGGCTGTGACAGACAGCGAGCTGTGGCTGTCAAATGCCCAGCTTGTGACGGTCTGGCCAAACGACGGCAGTGGTAAGCTGGTTGGCGAAGATATTTACTTTGGGCAGAGTCCAATGACAACACTGGTGCCGATTAGCCATAGTGATTTACCCGGCTACTTCAAGCTTGCAGCCTGAACCTTTAGCCCTTCATCAAAACAATAGGAAGTAACCCATGGCTGTAATGGCACACGCAGATCGACTCGAACTGGTTCAGGAACTTGCCCCACAAATACTGGCAGGAGGTGACAAAGCACAGGAGCTGCGACGTCTACCGGACGACATTGTTAGTACGCTGGTAGATCATGGCTTTTTTCGGTTTGCGTTGCCCGAAGAATTGGGTGGCGATAACGCCAGTTCTATGCAAACCGTCGAGCTGTTAGAGGCCATTGCCTCTGTTGATGCGTCGGTTGCCTGGAACGTCATGCTGGGCTCTGAGATCAACGCGATGGCTGCCGGTGGCATGGATCCAAAAATTGCCCAAGAGGTTTATCTGGGTAATCCCCGCGTGGTGATGTGTGGTGGCGGTGGGCCTGGCAGCAAGCCGCCTCGCGCTGAACGCACGAGTGATGGTGGTGTTCGCGTTTGGGGGCACTCAACCTTTATCAGTGGCTGCTACAACGCAGACTGGTGCTTCATGATGGCACCGGTGATGGATGGGGATAATCCTGAACTGGACGCGAACGGTAACCCGGTCGCAAAGATGTGGATGCTGCCTCGCAGCGAGTGGAACATCAACGACACCTGGGACGTTGCGGGTTTGCGCGGCTCAGGCAGTCATGACGTGGTAGCAGATGGCGCAGTGGTTCCACCGGAGCATGTCGGTGTTGACCTGGTGACCATGCCAGCCCAGTACAGTAATCCGGTGTATCGCATTCCCGTGCCGTTACGTCTGTCATACAACAAAGTGGCCATCGCGCTGGGTGTGGCGAAAGGGGCTCTGGGTGCGTTTTCTGATCTTGCCCAGAACAAAATACCAATGATGTCAGCGGCCACGCTCAAACATCGGCCCATTGCTCAGTTCCGCATGGGTGAAGCCATGGCGCGTTACCGCGCGGCGCGCGCGTTTGTGTTGGATGCAATGACCAAGGTTGAGGCGGAGCTTGCGGCTGGAGCGGCTCGACCGGGTGCCGAGACAACCGAAAATGCCAGACTCGCCTGCGTTTTTGGTGCCAACGAATGCATGAAGGTGGTTGATAGTCTGCACAACACCGCGGGTACTAGCGGCATGCGTATGTTCAGTCCACTTGAGCGCAAGCTGCGTGATTCCCACGCCTGTGCCACCCACCGCTGGGTCTCTCATGCGTTGTATGAAAACCTGGGGAAAATCTATATCGGCCACGATCCAGAGCCGGAATTTGTTGGCCTGACTTAGGCGCGAATGGCTCCGGCTACCTGATAGCGTTGAACAGAGCGCTCACTGGAGTGCTCTGTTGGATTCCGGATAGTTTTGCAGACGATGCCAAAGACGATCACACATGGTCTTGCGTGGCGAAAAAATTTCTGGAGGCATAATGTGATGAGGTTGGTGTGGTTGTTGGCGTTGTTGGTATTGTTGGTTGGCGGTGTCGCCGGACCAGCCTTTGCCAAGGATTTGGTGAGTAGTGAACGGGCCGAAGATCTTAGCCCCCTTGCGCGCGCGGACTTTGCTGAAGCCCACCTTCGTCATCTGCTAGAGCGTGCCGGATTTGGCGCCAGCGCTGCTGACTTGGCGCGGTTTGCCGGCGAAAGTCCAAAAGCAGTAGTGCGGGCGCTGAGTCGCACGTCAAAACGCAGTCAACGTGAGCTCCCGAGTTTTGACCATTCTGGCGTGTTTGAACCTGGGCTCGATCCCTTTCCAGGGAGTCGACCGGCAACTACCAACCTAGCCAAAGCCAATGGACGAGCATTGGGTATTGAGGTGAAGCCCGGTGGAAACCGCCCCGTACAGCCCGTTGTTAACGAGTTTTTCTACTGGCTGCGTGCGAGTCGCCTTGAGACCGACCGGGTGGCGTACTGGTGGGCTAATCGAATGTTGATCAGCCAAACGCCGCTGGTTGAAAAAATGGCGCTGTTTTGGCACGGGCACTTTGCGACCAACGAAGACAAGGTGCGGGACTATCGCAAGATGTTGCAGCAGATAGAGCTGTTTCAGAGTGTGGGCCTGGGCGATTTTCGCACATTGATGATTGCGGTGGCGCAGAACCCCGCAATGCTCAATTTTCTGGATGCCGGTGTTAACGTCAAAGACGCGCCCAATGAGAACTTCGCCCGGGAAATCATGGAACTGTTCACCATGGGGGTCGGTCACTACAGCGAGCAGGACGTGCGCGAAGCCGCGAGAGCGTTTACTGGCTGGAATTACGCGGGGCTGGAATTTCGTGTTGATGCTGACAAGCATGACGAAGGCCAGAAGACCTTTTTAGGCGAGACCGGTAACTTTGACGGCGTCGCCATTATTGATGCCATTCTGCAGAGTGACGAGTCAGCAACCTTTCTGGCCAGCAAGCTGTACCGCTACTTTGTTCGTGAAGATCTGTCTGTTGAGTTTGCACAACGTCTGGGGCGGGAGTTTAAGGCCCTCGATTACGAGGTTGCCGATTTTCTCGAGTTGCTGTTTCTCTCAAAAGACTTTTACGCCGCTCAATCTATGGGCAGTCGCATAAAGCCACCGGTTGAGCTGGTGGTGTCTACCTATCGTAAACTGGGCTTCGAGGTGGTTCCTGGCGTGCCTGACTTTAATCAGGTTACGGGGGCGCTCGGGCAGCGCTTACTGCACCCGCCCACCGTCGCGGGCTGGAGCCAGGGTCGTAGCTGGATCACACCCAGCCTGCTTTTTGAGCGCGGCAACTTTGTGCTGGATCTGGTCTTTCCTGATATTGGGTTTGTTCCCCCGGATCGATACCCCAACTACGGGGCTAACATTGTCAGCGTGCAGAAGCGGTTGCGTGCTGGCGAAGACATTTCCAGCGCAACCCGCCCACCGGGTGTTGCGGCTGGAGAAGATATGGCCGCATCGAATCAGTTGGCTGATCGGGATGAGGCGTTCAACACCCGCTATGGCACCTATCGCGGTTGGCAAATGGCGATAGAGCGAGTGAAGCCCATTGAGCGGTCGACCGCCAGGTTGCGACTGTCGCAGCGGGTGGCTGCAGCTGGTCTGCAAACACCAATAGCGGTGGTTGAGTATTTTTCCGCGCAGTTTTTCTCAGTACCGCTAAGCGATCTAGAAAAGCAACGCTTGGCGACCTACTTAGAAGCGCAATTGGGAACGGCGGATATATCGGCTACGGCGACCTACGCTGAAGAAGCTCTCCGGTCGTTTCTGCACTTGCTGTTAAGTTTGCCGGAGTATCAACTTGGATAACGCACCTTCTCGACGACATTTTCTAAAGTCAGGCATTGCCGCTGGTTTGGGTGGTATGGCACTCGGCGGCACTGCACCCCTGGGTGCCCTCGAGGTGGCCAACGAAGATCACGTGCTGGTTGTGCTGGAACTTTCGGGTGGCAACGATGGGCTTAACACACTCGTGCCCTATGGTGATGATGCCTACTATCGGCAACGCCCAACGCTCGGTATTAAGCCGGAGAAGCTTTTGCCCGTCGACGATCACTTTGGATTTAATCCGGGGGCTCAGGGGTTGCATCGATTGTGGGAGTCAGGCGACCTTGCGGCCGTGCATGGATGTGGTTATGCGCAACCGTCGTACTCGCATTTCACCTCGATGGGTTACTGGCACACCGCGGCACCGCACAGTGGTGAGGCCTATGGTTGGGTAGGGCGACTGGCTGATGCCTTAGCGCCCGGTGCACCGCCAAACTATCTGGTGAATGTCGGCGCAGGCCAATCTTTGGCAGTTAACGCCAGACACCACGTACCCGTGGTGTTTGATGATCCGGCCACGTTTGCACGCGACGCACTTGCCCACCAGCGCCCACTGCTTGATTCCTGGTTTGCGCCAGGGCAGCAGAGTGCTGCGCCCACTAGCAACCCGAGTCGTGCGTTTCTTCGAGAGGTTGCCAAGAGCGCCAGAAACTCATCGACCGCGATACGCAAGGCATGGGAAGGGTATTCATCACCAATCGACTACGGTATCGCGCCACTTGATTTACCTAAGGTTGCAGCCTGTATTGCACACGAACTACCAACGCGACTTTACTACGTCGCGTTTCGTAACAATGCGTTTGACACGCACGTGCAGCAAGGGCCGCTACATCAGCGACTATTGTCTTACGCTGCGGACGCCATTCACGGGTTTGTGCGCGATATGCAACGACTCGGCAAAGGCAAAAAAGTGAGTGTGCTGGTGTTTTCGGAGTTTGGTCGCAGGGTGGGGGAGAACGCAAACGGTGGTACCGACCACGGCAGCGCAAATTTAATGTTTGTTGCCGGCGAACCCGTGCAGGGCGGGCATTTTGGCGAGTTGCCAGATCTTCTGGATTTAAACCCAGAAGATAACCTGAAGCACACAACCGACTTTCGTCGCGTGTACGCCTCGGTGATGGATCAGTGGCTACAGCCGGGTGTGTCGCAACCGGTTCTGGGTAAGGCGTTCGAGCCGTTGCCGCTGTTCACTGGAGTAAGCTGAATAGAAAGGGGGGAGTTAACCCGCTATTTTAATTGGCCCGTAATATTGCGAATCTTTGAGTTGCCCATCAGTCGACGCATTTTTGGGTTACTCATAAGGCTTTCGTAGTCACCGCTGGCAATCAGGCGCTGAATTTCCGGGTCTTGCACAATGGACATGATCGCTGGGTCGTTGCTGAGCGCTTGAATATCGCCAAGCAGGGC
>JALZVT010000121.1 GCA_023300545.1 Pseudomonadales bacterium | reverse complement strand
AGATATGACGATGAAACCAAGTAAGCGAAAGAAAGTAGAAAAAGCGGGCTGGCGCGTCGGAGACGCACAAGAGTTTCTGGGGCTTACCGATGAAGAAACGGCATTAATCGAGATAAAGCTGCAACTCGCTGGAGCCTTGAAGGCGAAACGTCAATCAAAGCGGTACACCCAAAACAGCTTTGCTGAGCTGATTGGATCCAGCCAGTCACGCGTCGCAAAGATGGAGGCTGGCGATCCTGCAGTAAGTACCGATCTGCTACTTAAAGGCATGTTGGCACTGGGAGTATCGCCAAAGGAAATCGCGAAAGTACTTGGAAAAGCTTCCAAAGCAGCTTAAGCCTCTCAACCTTGAGAAGATGTTTAGACGCCGCCTAACGTCTGAAATCAGCGGAAATTGACGCGGACGAGAGGCTTGGCGCAGCCAAACGAACGGCCGGGTCAATTTTCCGACTGCATTGATTTGTTAGGCGGCGTGAGCGATGCACTTGCAACCTGATTAGGATCAGCCCTGGCGACTAGCTACTAGAAGAAACAACATAGAAAACCGGACCAGGATCATTATCTAGTAGCGAGACTACATCGGGTACGATGGGCCCCAGTTCTTGGACACATGTTGTGAACGCGTCTAGCACAACAACAGACTGGTGCTGCATAGCAAAACTATGAAGAGGGAACGGAATGCCAGTTAATCACGTGAGGGAGTAGGTAGGTTCGTGACACCACATTGCCGCCAGAGATATATGCAACAACAATATCTGGTGAAAGCCTAGCCAAATACGCGATATCGTCGTAACCAGTGTAAAAAATGGGGACACCGTGTGATACCTGAGACCTTACGCCAGAGCCTGCTAGCAGGTTGAACCCAAGGCGAAGCAGCGGAAGAAGTAGCCCCCTAAACCGAGAAAAATTCCTGATACTGCACAGAGCGCAATGCTGTCGAGTTTCTGCTCGGAGAACTTCGTGCTGAGCGGCAATATCTTGTATACGACTAGGGAGGCAATACAACAGAGAACGAAGGGAATAAGTCTTTGAGGCGCTAGCCCACCAACGTCATTGGCTGGATCAAAGTACGGGACGAGAAGTGTGCAGACAAAAAAGCTGCAAACCGCCACTGTAAGTATAAGGGCAAAAGTATGCATATCCGCGACGTTGAGTATCCAGAGAATCGTCAGAGCCTACAAGATGGTTTGTGTATAAACAATGCATCTCACGACTCGTGCCGAGTTTAGTTTTTCCGCCCTCAACTATGTTTGAGTGTGGCTATTACTTGCCGGGCATTAGACTCTCGATTCCTGACACAACTCCAAGCGAGAGAGCCTGTCGACGCCGCCTAACGTCTGAAATCAGCGGAACTTGAGGCGGGCCGAGGCTTGGCGCAAGCCAAACGTAGGACCGGGTCAAGTTGGGAGTTCCTACGAAAAAGTAGACACCGTTTCATTAGGCACATGCTGCCTCAAACGCCACCGGAGATCGATAGCCAAGAGAGGAATGCATGCGCGTTTGGTTGTAAAAGTGAATGAAGTCGGTGACCGCGTGTCGCAACCCTGAGTCGGTTCGATACGAATGACGGTGTACGAGTTCGGACTTCAGTGTGTGGTTCCAGGATTCCATGTGCGCGTTGTCGTCCATGCGGCGCTTTCGATTCACGCTTTGGACTAACCCAGACTTTCGAAGCGCGGTTCGATAATCTGCGGACAGATACTCGGATCCCCGATCGCTATGGAAGATCGTCCCGGCGTGCTTCGGTCGTGTTCGCAAGGCTTTGTTCAATGCGCGTCGAGTCAGCACAGAGGTCCGGTTGCGCCCATAGGCCCAGCCCAGAACACGTCGGGTATACCGATCCATCACGATGGCAAGGTAACGCCACTGCCCCGCGACTTTCAGATAGGTGATATCGCCCACCCAAACTTGATCGGGTCCAGTCACCTTCTGGCGATGCAGTCGATTGTCGATGCGGCCGTAGAACAAGGTATGACCGCCCCGACGTGGATGCACCTCAACAGAACAGCCCCGAATACCGTTTTCGCGCATCAAACGCTCGACCCGACGGCGCCCTATGGTGTATCCGTCGCGCCTGAGACATCGATACACCCGGGGGCTGCCGTAGGCACCGCGCCCTTCTCGATGGGCTCGCTTGATCAGGTTCAACCAAAAGCCGTCCTCCTGCCGACGACGACTCGCTGACCGGTTACGCCAGCCATAGTAGCCTGACCGCGACACCCCAAAGGCTCGACACATCGCTGAGACATTCACGGTGTCTTCTTCGGCTTCGGCGGCGTGGATGGCGGCAAAGGCGTCTGCTTTTGTTTGGCCTTCCACGCGATGAACTTTTTTAGAGCCTCGTGCTCCTCCTGCAGCATCTTGTACTTGCGTTTAAGCTTGCGAAGCTCCTTGAGCTCCGCCTCAACGTGCGGATCATCCGACTTACCTTTAACCACAATCTCACCGTCTCGAACTTGCTTACGCCAACGAGACAACATGAACGGATGGATCGCAAGGGCTTGCGCAACCTCCTGCACTTTGACCCCAGGCAGTGCGCTTAAGCGCACTGCCTGGGCTTTGAACTCTTCGCTGTAGCGAAAGAGTCTTCTGGGGCCTGACTTGGGCATTGGACACTCCTCATCGTTAGATGTGGGTGTCTACAAAAGCGAGGGAACTTTCAGTTTCCGTTGCATTGATTTGTTAGGCGGCGTGAGCGTTATCGTTGCAAAGCGAACCCCCAACAAACGAAAACCTAAGCTACTAAGCGTTTCACACCTTTGGGCGGCTCAATAGACGTAAGGTCATAACTGACCTGTAGGTTCATCCAGAATTCAGGCGTCGTACCCAAAGACTTCGATAGCAACCATGCGGTTTCTGGAGTAATACCGCGCTTGCCCTTCACTAGTTCGTTTACACGTTGAATCGGCACGCCTAAATGCCTAGAAAGTGCCGACTGCGAGACTTCCATAGGTAAAAGGAATTCATGTAGCAATATTTCGCCAGGATGCGTCGTTGTGCGTTTTTGAGGAAGCATAATAGTTACCTGTGATAGTCGATGATCTCCACACCATCAGCACCGCCTTCATTCCATCTGAAGATGATGCGCCATTGGTCGTTGATACGAATACTGTGGAAATCGTTGAGGTCGCCCGATAGCTTTTCGAGTCTATTGCCAGGCGGAACCCGAAGGTCCTCAATATCGGCCGCAGCGTTGACAATATCTAGCTTTCTCAAGGCAGCAGCACGAATAGACGTGGCAATCCTACGAGCCTGCGCTGAGCGACGACCATGGTAGAAATCTTCAGTGGATTTGTTACCAAAGGAACGTATCATTCCGGAATATTAACGCTTACACGGTATTCATGCAAGTTATATTCAACGACAACCTGTCGACTTAGATAAATCGTAGAATCGGAGCAATGTCTAGACGCCGCCTAACGTCTGAAATCAGCGGAGCTTGAGGCGGGCTGAGCACTGGCGTAGCCAGCGCGCAAGACCGGGTCAAGTTTACGTTGCATTGATTTGTTAGGCGGCGTGAGCGTTGCACTAGCAAAGCGATCTACGACCAACTAGCAACAGCCCAGTACCCTGCGAAGACAGTTACAATCACCACCATGTTTTCTGAAAGGCTGTCCGAAGTGGGACTTATAAGATCTGGGCTGATTCTAGCCACAATAATAAACGTCACGGCATGTACGCTGTCTCAAACGTCACCACAAACAGAACCTAATCCAGCAACCCACGATCTCGATGTTGTGGATTTTGCCTACCCGCCTGAGTTGCGCGAACTTTCTTTCGTTAGCTCGGGCAGCAAGCTCAACGGCCTGATGTACGTTGCCAACGGGCCAGGCCCCCACCCCACGGTCATCCTCCTCCACGGTTACGCCGGAAATGAACGCAATCTTGATCTCGCACAAGCCATGCGGCGAGATGGTAAAAACGTTCTTTATTTCAACTACAGGGGCACCTGGGGTAGCGGTGGTGAGTTTTCCATAGCGAACGCTCTAGAAGATGTTGCGAAAGCACTGGAGCTGGTGAGAGATAAGCGCTGGGCATCAACTTATCGATCTGATAACAACAAAGTGGCTTTGGTTGGTCATAGCTTCGGAGGCTTTTTAGGCGCAGTCACAACGGCCAACGATAGAGATGTCTCTTGCTTCGCATTTCTAGCTGGCGCAAACATTGGAGTGATAGGTGCCGCAGCAAAAAACAACGGCGCGGTCCGCTCTCAGCTAGAGGGAATCTTCGGTTCAGACATGGATCTACAGGGTGGCCCGATTCACGGTAACGCGAGCCGAATGGTTGGAGAAATGATTAAGGGATCAACAACCTACGATATCCGCTCACACGCCCCATCGCTTTCAAGTCGCCCTCTACTCCTCGTAGCTGGCGAGCGAGACGAAGCCATCCCCAAATCCGAGCATCACGATCAGGTGTCGGCGGCACTCCGAAAATCAAATGCGGAACGACTAACGGAAATAGTGTTCAACGACGATCATTCGTTCTCCGCGAATCGTATCCAACTAGCGAAGAACCTCATTGAATGGCAACGAAAGGAATGCTGGAGATAGGCTCGATCAACGAGTGTCACGGCCCCCAAAGAAAAACTTCAATTCAGAATTGAGAGCATCAAACTAAAGATTGATGTCTAGACGCCGCCTAACGTTTGATATCAGCGGCGTTTGAGGCTGGCCGAGGCTTAGCGCAAGCCAAACGCAGGACAGGGTCAAACGTCCGATTGCACAGATTTGTTAGGCGGCGTGTAGACTCGCTTTGCAAAGTGAAACCGAAGCTTGGCCTGTAGGAGTAATCAAACGGCACCATGGGAACATTAGACTTATCTCCGTTGCAAACCAATATGTTTATGTCGGCGATCCTGATGATGCTCTTGTATGGCGGGACTGGAGCGTTCGTAGACCTGCTGTTCTATTCAGAATCCAAAACCGTCAAAATTACCTGCAAGCAGACTATTTCTCGTGATGTCCCATCAAAAGATGGGAACGAGGCCATTAACAGCATTTTCTGGCTAATTGATAAACACTCAGGCGACGGACACAACCTGTATTGCATCGATTCGCCTATCGGCACACGAATTTCATCCAAAGAAAACCACATAATCGGAGACAGTATTCAAGTCTCTGTATCCTCGCGAGGCCACAAACGAGTCCTTTGGGGCTCTCGTAGAGAGAACCTGAAGAGGCAACTGGTGTGGCTATTCGTGACTGTCGCCCTGTTGTGCGCCGTAGTCTCGATGTGGAAAGACTATTTCAGAAAGCAAAGACCTGGGGAAACCGATCAGTAGACACGGAGCCCCGCGGAGTGCTTTTGTACATACCTAGAGCCAGCCAATTCTTTGGGCTAGGAGCTGGTATCAGACTATCGACACCGCCTAACGTCTGATATCAGCGAAGCTTGAGGCGAGCTGAGCACTGGCGTAGCCAGCGCGCAAGACCGGGTCAAGTTTCCGTTGCATTGATTTGTTAGGCGGCGTG